>DASSOW010000001.1:0-2347 GCA_035700175.1 Gemmatimonadales bacterium
CCGACAAGCTCACCACCAGCCCGACGGGGCTCCGCTATCGCGACCTCGCCCCTGGCAGCGGCCCCGTCGCCAAGGCCGGCGACACCTGCAAGGTTCGCTACACCGGCTGGCTCACCAACGGGCACAAGTTCGATTCCGGCGTCTTCAGCTTCACCCTGGGGCGGCAGCAGGTCATCGAGGGCTGGGATGAAGGCGTTGGCGGGATGCAGGTCGGCGGCCGGCGCAAGCTGGTCATTCCGCCGGAGCTGGGCTACGGCCCCCAGGACATGGGCGACATCCCGCCCAATTCGACGCTGGTGTTCGATGTGGAACTGCTGGGGATAGGCGGCTAGTCGGCGAGTCGGCTGGACGGCTTGAACCCGAAGGTGAGAGCTAGCCGTCCAGCCGTCGAACCGTCCAGCCGTCTCCAGTGAGCGCCATCACAGCGACGGGACGGTTCGTACCTGAAATTCGGCGTTGGAAGCAGAGCGGGCATCTGGCTGTAATCGGCAGCTGGTGTCCAGAGTGCTAACGCCGGATCCAGGAGGACACATGGCCCGACACTGGACGTCTCGCAGCACCATCGCCGCAGGGATGCTCGCCACCGTGGCAGTCGCCAGCGCCTGCACCCCCAAGGTCACGCGGGACGAGTTCAACAGCGAAGTCGCCAAGATCCGCGAAGAAATGCAGACCGGCGACCAGCAGCTCGGCACCCGGGTGGATTCGCTGGATGGCCGGATCAACGCGCTGGAGCAGGAACTGGCGGCGTTCAAGAGCGAGTACAACGTCAGCATCGAGAAGATGAAGGGCGCCATGAAGTTCAACGTGCCGGTGCACTTTGACTTCAACGAGGCAGCCCTGCGCGAGAGCGACCGGCCGGTGCTTGACCGGTTTGCCAACGTGGTGCAGGAGTACTACCCCAACGCCGTGGTCACGGTAGAGGGCTTTGCGGACCCGGCAGGATCGCGGTCCTACAACCAGCAGCTTGGCATGCGCCGCGCCGAAGCGGTGCGCGATTACCTCACCAGCAACGGCACCATCACCAACGCCAGCTTCCGCACGGTGAGCTACGGCGAGGCCACCGATCGCCAGGTGGTGCCCGGTGCCCAGGGCCCGGGGAATGCCGGCCTCGAGAATCGGCGCGTGGCGCTGGTGATCGACTATGCCTCAGCAGATTCCACTGCGCAGGCCGACCAGATGTCGATGCAGTAAGCGAAGCGACTGGTCTGACGCAGTCACAGCCGCCCCGGGGTTCCGGGGCGGTTTCTTTTTGGGCTGAGAGCTGGCGGCTGAAGGCTGAAGGCCAAAGGCAACACCCCACGCCTCATGCCCCACGCCCTCTTTCCAACAGAAAACCCCGGGCAAGCTGCCCCGGGGTCCCTGTCTCTCGAAGAGCGTCGTATGTCGTACGACTTACGACTTACGACTTACGACTAGTAATAGAAGATCGTTACTCCACCGGGCGCCCGTCCCAGCGACGCTTCCCGCGGTGCGGCCATCGGCATCGCCCGCTGCTCCGCCACCATGAACCAGGAGCGGGTCTGGCGCGCGGAGGCGGTGGTGTGTTGCGTCGCAGCCGGACGCGCCGTCTGCACGGCGCGCTGGCGCAGGGTGGCGATCACATCGAGGGAACTCGACACATCCACCACGGTTGCATGGACTTGCATTCTGCCACTTTGCTGGGCGCTGAGAGGCGCGGCGCTGACGAAGCAGAGCAGTCCAATGGCTGCAAGAAGTGGCATGCCGAACGATTTGGGTTCCTGCATCCTGCGCGCTCCGTGGGTCTCGTTGCCCCATGACAAAGGCAAGAGCTGGCCCACGGATTATGATACCACGGGCGGCGCACGCAACCACCAAGCTCATATGGACTTAGGCTTCGGCTTCCTGATCCTGGCCGAGCGACGCTAGAGCGTACGAAAGATTGACGGTCACTGCATCAAGGCAAGTCGATGCGGGGCAAGTCTTTCCCGGGCATTGAGATCGGGATTAGCGTATGAAAATTTGATAGTTGGTACCGGCTGGCACCCCGGTTGCCCATGGCATCGCCCGATCGCTACCGGCATCGGGGCCGGAGCGCAGCTGGCCACCTTCTATCAGGATCAGGAGTCTCATGCGTACCTCCCTCGCCCTTGCGCTTGCGGCGGCTGCGGTCCTCGCCGTGCCCGCGCAGGCCCAGAACAGCGGCAGCATCAATGCTACCGCCACCGTGCTCGGCTCCATCAACGTTACCGGAAGCAACCTCGCCTTCGGCAACGTGGCCCAGAGCCAGGTCAAGACCGTCACTCCGGATGGTACCGGCGCTGGCGCCTTCCATGTGGCGGGTGCGGCGACCACGCCCATCGTGCTGAACTTCAGCTCGCTGCCGGCC
>DASSOW010000002.1:0-2606 GCA_035700175.1 Gemmatimonadales bacterium
GTCCGCTTCCCGAACGGATTCGATGCTCCACCGGTCGTGTCGACCGGTCGCGTGTCGCATCGGCCCATCCACAAGGGGAACATCTGCACCGGAGGGACCGGCTGCACCGGCGCCTTCGACCGCTCGCTGCTCGATATGACCGACCTGGGCTTTGACGACGGGGGCCGGCTGGGCGTCGTGTTCACCGATAACCGAAGCGACCACTTCGCCGAGGCCGGCGCCGGCGCTCCGGACGACGGACCGTTCGTCCACTTTGCGAAGCAGGTTACCGGGCTGGGCATGAAGGGCGCCACGCTGAAGGTCAGGCAGTCGAGCGGCGACTGCCGAACGGATGCGACCGGTGACGCCACCTGGCAGAACCGTGCAACCGGCCAGAACCTGCCGGCGCTCGACATCCGCCAGGCATGTCTGTCCGTCAAGAAGGGGACCGCGACCGCCACCGTCACGCTGTCGGCGGCCACCGCCGCGGCGATGACGCGCGACCTGGCCGCGTACAACGCGCAGTCGCAGCCGTGCCTCGAACCGTGCTCCGGGCACCGCCTGCAGTACGTCGTCCGGCTGCTCACCGGGACGGACATCTACCACCTCTCGGCAGAGTTCATTCCGGGTGCCGGGCTGCGCTTCTTCGGCGGCCGGCTGGACGCCAACGACAAGCTGCCGAACCCGGGCAACCCGGTGGGCTTCATCGGTGCCGGCTACCACACCGATGCGGGCTTTACCGTCACCGGCAAGCTGAGTGGCACGACGCTGACGCTGTCGACCCCGGCGTCGAACCTCGGCCTCGGCTCAGGCGGGGCGATGTACAGCGTGACGGCCTTCAGCATGGCCGGCCCCCTGGAGTCGGAGGAGCTGACCGCGGCCTACACGATGCGAACCGTGGACGCCTCGCCGCCCTTCGATCGGTAACCAAGGGCTTGGGATCCGTGCTGCGGCATGGATCGCCTCGAGCGTCATCCCGTGGAGCGATCGCGGGCCATGAGGACGTGGCCGCAGGAGCAGGGCAGGACCACGGCAGGCTCCACGCCCGGTTGATCTTGGGCGGAGACCTCCACCAGCTCGCGCATCCCATCCACGCCCGTGGCCTTCATCATCCGCAGCCACTGCGTGGGCACCGTCCGCGCGCGAAGATCCTCTGCTTCCTCCACGGCTTGGCGCATCTCGCCCCCCTGGATCAGGATCGGTGGGCTGGGCAGCGCGCAGTGCCCCCCATCCCCCACCGGGCACTCGAATCCGTGGCCCAGGGTCGACGGTCTCGTGTTGGCTGAGTTCCGAGCGGGCACTGTCAACTCAGACCTTGCTTCGACCGAACCGGGATTCGTCCAAGAACGCCTCCTATGGCCAGGGTGGCTTGCCGTGATCCGCGAATGCGCTCGCGACTCCCAGCACACTCATCAAGGTGCCGACGCCGATCGCCGTCACCAGCCTGAAAAGCCTGCGCATTCCCCGTGTGCTCATGGGCCTCCTCCTCATCGGCCCGCCCGGAACGCAGCGCTGGTGGTGACCATCCCCCGCCGGCCACCAGCGGCAGGGTATCGGCTCTCAACTCATGAGGCAACTATTCCTAATATTCCCAAGGCATCATCAGTTGAGTACACTCGGGTCAACATGGAGGGGACCACGACCCGGGCGACCAAGCCATCCGCGTCTGCCCGCGAGACGAGCGGGCTGGGACCGCGGCTTCGCAAGTACCGCCAACGCGCTGGCCTGACCCAGCGCCAGCTCGCCGGCGACCGCTATACCGGCGCCTACGTCAGCGCGCTCGAGAATGGACTTGTTCGCGCGTCCATGGCGGCACTCACCTACCTGGCCGAGCGCCTGGACGTCAGCGTCGAGCAGCTGCTGACGGACCAGGTTCCGCGATGGGACCGCCTGGCGGCCGACCTGGAGCTCGCCTCAGGCGACTGGCCGCAGGCCATGGACCGATACACCCAGCTGCTGGAGCGCACCTCCTCCCCTGCCGATCGCGCGCAGCTCCTCCGTGGCCGCGCCGAGGCCTACTGCCGCCTGAACCGCCCGAAGGAGGCCATCGCGGACGCCACCCGCGCGGTGAACGACCTGCAGGCTGCCGGCCACCGCGCCGATGCCGCCTACGCCGCCTACTGGCTGGCGAATGCCCATTACCAGCTCGACAACCCCGCCGAGGCGCGCGCTCTCCTGCACCAGGTGCTGGCCGAGGTCCGCGCCGCCCTCTCCGTCCAGGCCGATTTCAAGGTTCGCCTCCTGGTCGCCCTGGCCGCCACCGAGACGACGGACGCCCATCACGACCGCGCCCTGGCCCTGCTCGAGGAAGCCCGCGCCCTGGACGAGCAGCTCGATGACAGGTCGCGCGCCTCCCTGCTGTTCAGCCTCGCCATCGGCTACGCGCAGACCGGTGACCACGAGGCGGCCATCCGCGCCGGTACCCGCGCCCTGGGCCTCTACGAAGCGGCCGATGCGACCCACGAGGCCGGCAACCTGCGCAACAGCCTGGCCCTCACCTTCCTCCAGGCCGGCAACCTCGCCAGGGCAGCCGATGTCGCCGCCGAAGCTCGCGAGCTGGTGTCTCGCCTGGAAGACCGCAGCCTCCTGGCCCACGTTGCCGAGACCCAGGCCCAGATCGCCCTGGC
>DASSOW010000003.1:0-10463 GCA_035700175.1 Gemmatimonadales bacterium
CACGGCATCGTGGGCGCGGGTGAGGAGCTCGGTCCGGGAATGAAGATCGTTCATGGGTCGCAGGTCACGGGTCGCGGGTCGCGGGTCGCGGGTCGCGACGGGCAAGCGCACAGCGCACAGCGCCTGGCGCACAGCATCACAGCAGTATCCCCGCAATCGCCGCCGAGATGAACGCGGCCAGGTTGCCGGCGATCATCGCCTTGAGTCCGAAGCGTGCGATCTCGCCGCGGCGCGCGGGTGCCAAGCCGCCGATCCCGCCGATCTGGATGGCAATGGATGAAAAGTTGGCGAAGCCGAGCAGCGCGTAGGTCACCAGCACGGCGCTCCGGGGAGCAATCACCATGCCCTTGGCCATGTCGGCCGCGAATTGCGAGTACGCCACGAATTCGTTGAGCGTGGTCTTGATGCCGATCAGACTGCCGACGTAGGCGCTGTCGTGCCACGGCACCCCCATCACCCACGCCAGGGGCCGCAGCAGGAAGCCGAGGACGCCCTGGAGGCTCAGCTCCGGGTGGCCGAAAAAGTGTCCAACCCAGCCCATGCCAAAGTTCAGCATCGCCACCAGCGCCACAAACGCCATCAGCATGGCAGCGACGTTGATCGCGAGCTGGACGCCTTGTGCGGCACCGCTGGCGGCCGCCTCGATCACACCGGAGTCGGTCTTCTCGACGGTGAGCTCGAGCTTGCCCTTGGTGAGCGGCACGCCGATCTCGGGACGTATGATCTTGGAGAGATAGAGCCCGGCTGGCGCATTCATCACGCTAGCCGCCAGGAGATGACTGGCAATGTTGGGGAAGTAGCCTGACAGCATGCCCACATACGCTGCGAGCACCCCACCGGCGACCGTTGCAAACCCGCCCACCATGACCGTCATGATCTCCGATTCGGTCATGGTGGCGACGAACGGCTTGATGAGTAGCGGCGCCTCGGTCTGGCCCAGGAAGATGTTGCCCGAGGCGGAGAGCGTCTCCGCCCCGGAGGTGCCGAGGGTCTTCTGCATTACCCAGGCAATGCCCTTGACGATCATCTGCATGACGCCGAGGTAATACAGCACCGACATCAGGGCGCAGAAGAAGATGATCGTCGGCAGGACATTGAAGGCGAAGAAGGCGCCAGTGCTCGCGACATAGCCGCCGCTCGCATCTACTCCGCCTCCTGGTGTCGGGAACCCCACGGGCACCGTGTTATAGACCAGGTTCCCGAACACAAACCGCGCGCCCTCTTCCTGAAACTTGAGGAGCCCGGTCACAATGCCGCCCACGAAGTCGAAAAAGATCCGGCCGGGACCGGTCTTGAGTACGATGACGCCGAAGATGAACTGCAGGCAGAGCCCGATCCCGACCAGCCGCCACGGGATCTTGCGACGGTCGTAGCTGATCAGCACCGCCAGCCCGATCATGACCGCAACGCCGAGGATTCCCACCAGCCGCTCGCTGAGCGGGACCGAGAGGTTGGCGTGCGCCTCCGCAAGGCGCTGGGCCGCGGTCTTCGTGGTGTCGGCGGCGGCCTGGAGCAGGAAGAGTGTGCTCATGCGGCCGCCAGGGCCGCCTCCGCCCGGTCAATCAGCTGGCGCCGCTCCGGCCAGGGGAGGAACGCGCTTTCGAAGCCATTCAGCAGCATGCGGGTGATCTCCTCGCGCGTGAAGCCGAGCGCGGTATGGGCGAGCTGGTACTCGCCGCTGAGGGAGACGTCACTCATCAGCCAGTTGTCGGTGCCGAGAGTGACGTTGAGGCCTTCACGCACATAGCGTCGCACCGGATGGGATGCCGCGTCCGGCACGGCGCGTGTCTGGATGTTGCTGGTGATATTGGCTTCGACGCAGATGCGCCGGTCTCGCACGTAATCCTGCAGCACCGGGTCTTCCCAGAGCCGGGTGCCGTGCCCGATGCGATTTGCGTGGCAGCGGAAGATTGCCTCGGCGATCGATTCCGCGCCAGCGGCCTCACCGGCGTGCACCGTGATGCCGAGCCCGCCGGCCGCGGCAGTGTCGAAGGCGGCCGCATGACGGCCGGGCGGCCGACCCGCTTCCCCGCCCGCCAGGTCGAAACCAACGACCCCGAGGTGCCGGGCGCTCACCGCGTGCCGCGCGATGTCCAGGGACACCGCGGGGTCATAGTGCCGCAGCGAGCAGCAGACGATCCGCGCCGTGATTCCGAAATCCCGCTCGCCCCGCTGCAGGCCCTTCCATTCGGCCGTGATCACGTCATCGAGCGTGAGCCCCTGCCGGCAGCTCAGCATGGGGCAGTAGCGCACCTCGAGATACCAGACGCCGTCCCGGGCCGCGTCCTCGCACATCTCATACGCCACCCGCTCGATTGCTTCGGGCGTCTGCAGCAGCGCGATGGTCAGGTCGAAGCGGGTGAGGTACTCCTCGAGGTTCCGGGCATCGTCCACCCGCATGTGGGCGCGCAGGCTTTCCGGATCGTTCGCCGGGAGTTCGAGCCCTGCCCCCCGCGCCAGGGACAGCATGGTCGCCGGGCGGAGCGAGCCATCCAGATGAACGTGCAATTCCGCCTTGGGCAGGCGGCGCAACGCTTCAGGTGTCAGCATCGCCTGCCTGGCGCGCCGACCGGAGGACGCGAATGATGGATCCGGCACTCAGCGTGTCCGCCGGTGCCAGGGCGATGCCCCGCCCGTCGGTGACCTGGGCACGGCCGCTCAGGTCAGATGCGAGCTCCAGGTCAAAGGCCTCGACCGCGTCGCGCACCGTGGCGCCAGGCGGGAGGTCGAAGGGTTGTTCGTTGATGAAAATGCGCATTGAGAGTCGTAAGTCGTAAGTCATAAGTCATAGGTCGCAGGTCTCAAGTCGCAGGTCATACGACGTACGACCTACGACTTGCGACTCGCCACAATCCTTACCGTCTCATCCGCAATCACCGGAGCCGGCTGTCGCTGCAGCCACGCGACGAGCGCGTCCAGGCAGGTCATCCCGGTTGTCCGCCAGGTGAGTGCATTGAACATCGTAAAGCCGTCGCCGCCGGTGGACATGAAGTCGTTCACCGCCAGCGTGTAGGTGGCGTTGTCGCGGAGCGGCTTGCCGGCCACCAGCACGCTCACCAGCCGCTGCCCGTCCGGCTTTCGCGGATCAAACGTCATGCTGACGCCGGAGACGTGCACGTGGGCGCTGCCGCCGCGCACCGAGTACTCGAGGGCGCTCCACAGTTGCCGTCCCGTGACGCGCGCCACGACCAGGTTGTTCCCGAACGGCTGCAGCTCAAAGAGCTGTCGGTAGGTCACCGGGCCCGCAGCCAAGTCGGCACGGATCCCGCCGTTGTTCATGATCGCCACATCAGCGCGCCCCATGACGCGCTGGGCATCGGCCAGGAGATTGCCGAGCGGATACTGGCCATCGTGGCTCGTCCGCACCAGCGAATCGGCCAGCACCGCAATCGGGCGGGACGCCAGTGTGTCGGTGCGCGCCTTGAATCGAGTCACCAGCGCCAGTTCGGCGCTGTCCGGCGTCACCTCATCCGCCCACGTGTCGCGCACCTCGGTGCGCCACGTGAGCCCGCTGTCACCCTGCACCAGGTCCATTACGCCGAGCGCCGTGCCGCTGCTCCGCGCCTGCACGATCGGAATGCCATTCACCATCATGTTGTTGAGTCGATGGGTGTGCCCCGCGACGATGGCGTCCACCGACCCGCGCGGAAGGTCGCGGGCCAGGTCCATGATCTCGCCCTGGCAGCGGGTGGAATCGCACACCGCACCGGCGTGCGCCACGATGACGACCAGATCCGGGTGCTGCGCGTGCACCGTGTCCAGCACGCCGGCGAGCGCCGCAGCGCCACCGGGAAAGGCCAGCCCCTTCACGTTGTCGGCCCGCACGATGCTCTTGGTGATGTCAGTGATGTACCCGATAACGGCAACATCGAGCGTATCCACGTGCAGCATGGCCCAGGGTCGGGCCCACTCCGGCCGGCCGCCCACGGCGGAGTCGTACACGTTGGCAAGGAGCCAGGGATAGCGGGCCTGCCGCATCCGCGCGCGGAGGGTGTCGATGCCCCAGTCGAAGTCATGGTTGCCCACCGCCGCGGCGTCGAGCCCCAGCAGGTTGAGCGCATCCACCATGGAGCGGCCGAAGACCAGGTTGGATTCCAGCGTACCCTGCATCTCGTCGCCACCGTCGAGCTGCAGCACCGGACAATCACACTCCGCCTTGGCGCTGTCCATCATGGATTCGAGCACCGGGAGGCCGCCGACCTCCCGGCCCTTGGTCCAGCTCTTTGCCTCGGTCGCGAGGGCTCCATGCAGGTCATTGGTTGTGAGGATGCGAAGCACGACGTGGCTGGCCTGGCGGCGCTCGTTCTTGGCACCGGGCTCACGCTGCACGGCCGCAACTTCTGCCGCCATCACGGGGGGCTCGATGCGCCAGTTATTCGCCGTGTAGCGCGAGGAATCTACGGTGCCAAGGGTGCGCAGGTGCTCGGCCAGCAGGTCGCGAATATTCTCGCCCTTGTCGTAGGTGACCGGGGCGCCCTTGAGCATGGTGTAGCCGCCACCACCTTCCTGCCGATAACTGTTCACTGCCATGGTGAACGAATCCCGGGGCCCTACCGGCTTCCCACGCACGGCGAGGTCACGAATCCTGCTCCCCACCGGCTTCGAGAGATCGATGATATAACTGGCGCCCGACACCATGTCGAAGTTGTAGCCCGGCATGGTGGGATTCAGACTCACGTGCCCGGTGCTATCGACCTGGTAATACTCGGCGCTCCGCTCCAGGTAGGCCTTGAGCTGCGCACCCGAGATGCGCACGGCGCGCAGGGTGTTCTCATAGGGATAGATGCTCGCAACGTCCGAGAGACGGACCGCACCGGCAGGAAAGCCGCCCTCGAGGTTGAACGCCGCGGCAGCGGACAGCTGGGCGCCAGTGACTTCCTTCTGCACCGCCTGGATGAATTCAATGACTGGTGTGGGTCGGGTGCGCGCCATGGACAACGGCATGGCGGCAGTGGCGGTCGCGAGCGGCTGGCGGACCCAGGCGCGCACGCTATCATGAGCACCTTCGAGCGCTGCCACCAGGCGCGGCGAGGGCGGCACGTTCGCGAGCGGGACGAGATCGGCGTGCCAGCGGATCGGCGTCCAGCCCGAGCTCCTCCGCTCCAGGTCCACGTGCATCACCACGACACTCTGGGCCCAGTTCTTCGGCTGGATGAAATGGACCCCGTTGATCACTGAATCGCGCATTTCGCGATGGGAGTGTCCCACCACGACCAGATCTGGCCTGGCGGGCATTGTCGCGAGCATTGCGGCGGCGTTCTCGATACCGACGCCCGTCGTGTCATACGACGATTCGCCATCCATGCCGCTGTGGATCAGCACGATGTCGAAATCCGACTGCCGGTCGAGCTGCGGCAGGACCCGCCGAGCGGCGGCAGGAATCCGTTCCAGCCGGACCCGGTTCGCGACGTTCTTCCGGTCCCAGACCATCACGCCCGGCGTGGTGAAGCCGGTGATCCCCACCTTGATGCCCTCGCGCTGCAGCACCACGAAGGGAGCGTGCATCAACGTGTCACGCGGCAGTCCCCGGACATTGGCGCTCACGTAGGGAAACCGGGCGCCGCCCAGCGCCTTGGCGAGCGTGGCCAGGCCCCAGTTGAACTCGTGATTGCCGAGGGTGGCGGCGTCGTACCCCACCAGGTTCATCGCCCGGATCATGGGGTTGGTGTCCTGCGGCGCGATGCGCGCGAAGTAGGCCGCGAAGGGGTCGCCTTGGATCAGGTCGCCGGAGTCGACCAGGAGCACCTGGCCCGGATACGCTCGGCGCAGCGAATCCACCACGGTGGCTACCCGGGTCAGCCCGCCAGGAAATGACTTGTCGGTCGTGTAATCCCAGGCGAAGGCCCGGCCGTGGACATCGGTGGTCGCGACGATGACGAGATGCGCGGTATCAGGCGCTGCCGGGTGAGGGGCAGCCAGCGCCGCAAGAAACAGGAGTGATGCGAGCATGGGCGGGAAATATAACGCTCTTGCTCCTGCTGGCGCGGGCGCATATATCTTTGCCGACGATCGACTCACCCGGTGCAGTCTCCCACTCCCTGCACACCATCGCCGAGCCTTTCTGCATGACCAGCCGGATCCTCGTGGTAGATGACGAAGCCGACATCACGGCGCTCGTGGCCTACCACCTGGCCAAGGCCGGCTATCGCGTCTCCACTGCGTCCAATGGTGCCGACGCCTTGCGGGCCGCGCGAGAGGAGCGCCCCGACGTAGTGGTGCTGGACCTCATGCTGCCGGCCGTCTCGGGCTACGACGTGCTGCAGGAGCTCCGCCGGGCGGACGAGACGAAGGACGTGGGAGTGATCCTGCTCACCTCGCGCCAGCAGGAAGCCGACCGTATCAAGGGCCTGACCCTCGGCGCCGATGATTACCTCACCAAGCCCTTTTCACCCGCCGAACTGGTGCTTCGGGTCCGCGCCGTTCTTCGGCGGCTTTCGTCGCCACCGGTTTCGGCCGGCTCGACCTTGACCGCCGATGGCATCGTGATCGACCGCGCCGCACACCGGGTCACGCTGGATGATCAGCCGCTCGACCTCACCGCTACCGAATACAAGCTGCTGCTCACGCTGGCGGAGCGACGGGGCCGCGTCCAGTCTCGGCCGCAGCTGCTCGAGGCCGTCTGGGACGCCAACCCGGAGATCCAGACGCGCACCGTGGACATGCACATCCAGCGCTTGCGGGCCAAGCTCGGGCCCCTGGGCGATCAGATCGAGACGGTTCGCGGCTTCGGGTACCGCTTCCGCGGCGGTGAGCGCGGGAATTCGCGTCCGTGACCTTCAGCGGCCGCCTGGCCACGGGCACCTTCTTCGTAGTGACGGTGGCGCTCGCGATTCTGCTCTGGCGCGCCGAGCGCGCCCTCCGCCGTGATCTCGAAGTGGACGTTCAGCGCCAGCTGGAGCGCAACGCCACGCTGGTGCTGCGGGCGCTTCCCACCGGCCAGGCCGAGCTCCAGCACGTCGTTCGCAAGCTCTCGCTCGACGCCGATATCCGCATCACCGTTATCAGTTCGACCGGTGTCGTGCTCGCCGACAGCGATTTCCCGGAAGGCCCCCTCGGCGCCATCGAAAATCATCTGGGTCGCCCCGAGGTGCAGGCGGCGCTGGCGGGGAGCGTGGGCCACGCAAAGCGCCACAGCGCCACGGTAGGGCGCGACTTCATGTACGTGGCCATCCGGGGCGGCCCGGGCGTGGTCCGGGTCGCCGAAGATCTCGAGCGAGTAGATGCGATCGTCCATCGCAGCCAGTGGTCCGTTGCCGGTGCGACCGCGCTGGCGCTCGTGGTGGGCCTCTGCCTGGCCCTGCTCGCAGCTCGCAGCGTGTCGCGGCCCATCATCGGGCTCGCTGACGCCGCCAGGTCCATCGCCGCCGGCAGCGAGCCCCGCTATCCGCGGCCGGGAATCCGCGAAATCGATGTCCTGGTCCGTGCGCTCCGCGACATGCACCAGCAGATCGAGCAGCGCATCGCAGACCTGCGGCGGGAGCAGGCAGATAGCGCCACCATCCTGGCGGCCATGGCCGAAGGAGTGATCAGGGCCGATGCACGGGGCCGGGTTACAACCGCCAACGCCGCTGCGCGCCGGATCCTTGGCTACGAGGGCGAGGATCCGATGCCCGACCTCGCGGAACTGTTCCGGGCGCCCGACGCGCACGCACTGGTGCAGGCGGCGCTCGAGGGCACGTCCAGCGCAACCACCGTTCTCCGGGTCAACGACAGGACCGTCGAGCTGTCGGCCCACGCCCTGCCCGATGGAGGAGCGGTGCTCGTGGTCCGGGATATCACGGCACTGCGCAACCTGGAAACGGTGCGGCGAGACTTCGTGGCGAATGTATCACATGAACTCAAGACGCCGCTCACCTCCATTGCCGGCTACGCCGAAACAGTGCTCGGCGACGACCTGGATTCGGAGACGAGGCAGCGGTTTCTGGAGATCATTCTCGCCAATGCGCGACGAATGCAGCACCTGGTGGACGACCTGCTCGACCTGTCGCGCATCGAGTCGGGGCGCTGGCAGCCCGCCCCCATCGCGATCGACCCGGCCGAGGTGGCGAGAGAGGCATGGGCCAGCCTCGGCCGGCGGGCATCCGAAAGCGGCGTGGCCCTGCACATCGACGTTGAACCCGGGCTGACGCCCCGCCTCGACCCGGACGCGGCCCGGCAACTGTTCACCAACCTGTTCGACAATGCATTGCGGCATACCCCGCACGGTGGCGAGATCTCGCTGTCCGCTCGCCTCGATGCCGGAGGCGTCGAGCTTCGCGTGAGCGACACCGGCAGCGGGATCAGCCGTGAGCACCTCCCCAGAATTTTCGAGCGGTTCTACCGCGCAGACCCGTCCCGAGCCCGCGCGATCGGCGGCACGGGGCTCGGCCTTGCCATTGTCCGGCACCTGATCGAGAGCCACGGCGGCCGGGTCTGGGCCGAGAGCGAGCCGGGACGGGGGACGACGATCGGGATGTGGGTGCCTTAAGGCGGGAAGATGGGAAGCCGGGAAGTGCAGATTCCTCCAGATCTTCCCGCCTTCCCGCCTTTCCGCCTTGTTACCTCCTCGTGACCTTCCGCCCACCTCCCTGTGACGCGCCCCGGCGTTCGTTCGCCTGTCCCGGACCACCCTGGGCCGGGCGTGACTCGAACGCACGGAGCAGCATGCATGCGACGTTCTCCTGGCGGGATCTCGGCACTCCTTCTCGTCCTCGCCGCACCAGCAGTGGCACAGCAACCCGACCGCCCCGTGAAGGTGGGCGGCGTCATCTACGCGCAATATCTCTACCAGTTGGCCGACACCGCCGCTCGCGGCAACAACTTTGACGTGACGCGCGCCTACGTGAACGTGTCCGGTGCCCTCGGCCATAACGTCGGCATGCGGGTGACCTCGGATATTCACCGGGTGGACGACGGGTCGCTGGACCTGCGGCTCAAGTACGCCTACGCCACCTGGGCCCCTGCCGGCGGTCCAGTCACCCTCAAGCTGGGCCAGATACAGACACCCTGGCTCGACTACGAGGAGACGGTGTGGGACTACCGGATGCAGGGTACCACGGTGCTGGACCGGGCCGGCTACCTCAGCTCGTCCGACTTTGGGATTGGCGCCGATGGCGCGTGGAAAGATGATGCCGTGACCGCCCAGATCGGACTCTATAACGGCGAGGGATACAACCATGCGCCGGGCGACCGGCGAAAGGACGTCGCAGGCCGGACCTCGGTTCGCATCCTGCCGACCGACGATCCCTCCCGCACCGGCGGACTGCGCCTCGCCGCCTTTGGCCAGTACGGAACGCCGACCGGCGGCGGGGTGCGGCAGCGCGCGGTCGGCATGCTCTCCTATCGCAGTTCGCTGTTCACGCTCGCTGCGGAAGCAGGCCTGACGCGTGATCGGCTCGATGCGCCCGCCGCACCCTCCCTGCCCGACAGCGCCACGCGCACCGGACGCATCCTCAGCGCCTTCGGCGTGCTGCGGGTGCCGGACCGTCCGGTTTCGCTGATCGCGAGAGTGGATGACGTGGATCCCGATACTGACATCGCGAACAACCGACAGACCAGGCTGATCGGCGGCGTGGCGTGGCAGGTCAGCCCGGCGCTTCGCCTCCTGGCCGACATCGATCACCTGGTATACGAAGGCGGCGTCCCCTCGCCCGCCGCCCAGGCCGTCCGGACGCAGGGATTGCTGCAGGCGCAGGTGGTCTTCTAATGCAGAATTTCATGTCCAATATCCTCGGAGCGTCCATGAAGCGGTTCGTCCCGGCGGCGCTCGCCGCATTGATGCTCCTTTCCGCCTGTGGTGGCGACGGGACGGCACGGCGTGCGGATGTCGCACGCTCAGCTCCCCCCGCCGGAGCGGTCGCCCTGACCGGGGCCGGCGCCACTTTTCCCAACCCGATCTACGCCAAGTGGTTCGATGCCTACGCCCGGCAGACTGGCGTGAAGATCAACTACCAGTCGATCGGCTCGGGTGGCGGCATCCGCCAGTTCACCGAGGGCACCGTCGATTTCGGTGCCACCGACGGACCCATGTCCGACCAGCAGATCGCCGCGGTGGCCGGCAACGTCGCGCACATCCCGACCGTGCTCGGGGCCGATGTCATCACCTACAATCTTCCGGACATCGGCCAGACCCGGCTCAAGCTCGACGGCACGGCAATCGCCGACATCTTCCTGGGCCGGATCACTCGCTGGAACGATCCCCGCATCGCCAGCAGCAACCCGGGTGTCAGCCTACCGGCACAGGACATCATCGTAGCCCATCGGTCCGACGGCTCGGGCACGACCTTCATCTTTACCGACTATCTCTCGAAGGTCTCGCCGGAGTGGAAACAGGCGGTTGGAGCGGGCACGTCGGTCAACTGGCCCACGGACCTGGGTGGCAAGGGCAATGAAGGCGTGACGCAGCTGGTGAAGCAGAACCCCGGCACGATTGGCTACGTGGAGTTGATCTACGCCATAAGCAACGGCCTGCCGTACGCCGACGT
>DASSOW010000004.1:0-2069 GCA_035700175.1 Gemmatimonadales bacterium
CCTGTTGGCTTCGGCAGCTCCGGCCGACTCCGATTCGCTCTGTACGTATATGGTCGTCCGCTCGCGATCCATCATGGTGAAGAATGGTACTCCCGGCGCCCCATTCGCGGTTCGCAATCGCCGCCCGGATCGGCGAAAATAGTGTTCATGCTGAGCAAAGACCCATGGTTTGTTGACGCGCCCTCCTGTTTTCTCTACAGTTTCGCCACTTGCCCACCCTCTGACGTGTGGAATTACCTCTGAAAGCAGCATCCGCGATGGCTCCCAGAGGCTCGGCCGCTCCCGAAGGAGCGCCAGCAATCGCCCCATCATTGCTCGTACAGGACGCGCCGGAAGTGGCAAGCCTTCGCGACGGCCAGCTCCCCCCGCCCATCCAGGAGGCTCTGGACACGCTGCTCGAGACGATCGCCGCCCATTCGCCAGCGGCGAACCTCGATCTGGTCCAGCGGGCCGCCTGCGTCGCCGTCGAGGCGCACGGCACCGACATGCGCAAATCAGGCGAGCCCTACGTGCTGCACCCCATCGCGGTGGCCACGATCCTGGCCAGGATCCAACTCGACGCCGAAACGATCGCCGGTGCCCTGCTCCATGACGTGATCGAAGATACCCCGTTCACCCTGGAGCGCATCGAGGAGGAGTTCGGCGAGCGCGTAGCGCGTCTCGTCGACGGCGTCACCAAACTCGGCCGCATCCCCTGGAAGGGGGAAGACCTCGACACTGCCGGGTCACGGGAAAAGGCGCAACAGGCGGAAAATCTGCGCAAAATGTTCCTGGCCATGGTCGATGACATCGGCGTGGTGCTCATCAAGCTCGCCGACCGGCTCCACAACATGCGCACCCTCGGCGCCCTGCCCCCCGAGAAGCAAACCCGCATCGCCCACCAGACACTCGAGATTTACGCCCCGCTGGCCAACCGCCTCGGGATCTGGCAGTTCAAGTCCGAACTGGAAGACTTGGCGTTTCGCTACATCAACCCCGTCGCCTACGCCGTCCTGAGCCAGGAGTTCGAGAAGCGCGGACGCGATACGGCGCCCTTTATCGACGATATCAAGAAGGAGCTGATCGAGGCTCTGGCGGATGCCGGTATCGAGGCGGAGATCACCGGCCGCACCAAGCACCTCTACTCCATCTACCGCAAAATGCTGCACAAGCAACGCGCCATCGACGAAATCTACGACGTGATCGGCCTGCGCATCCTGGTCGAGGACCGCAAGGACTGCTACGGCGCCCTGGGCGTCGTCCACGCCCGCTGGCATCCCCTCCCCGGCGAGTTCGATGACTACATCGCCACGCCCAAGGACAGCATGTACCAGTCGTTGCACACCGCGGTCGTGGGACCGGGCGGTCACCCGGTCGAGATTCAGATTCGCACCCGCGAGATGCACCGCATTGCCGAGCATGGCGTAGCAGCCCACTGGCGGTACAAGGAGGGCAGTCGCTCCGACGCCAAGATCGAGGCCAAGGTCGCCTGGCTGCGCCAGCTCATGGAGTGGCGCGATCAGGTCGCCGACGCCGAAGAGTTCGTCGAATCGCTCAAATCCGACGTCTTCAAGGAGCAGATCTACGTCTTCACCCCGGCCGGCGACATCATCGAGTTGCCGGCCGGCGCGACGCCGGTCGATTTCGCCTACCGTATCCACACCGAAGTCGGTCACCAATGCGTCGGCGCCAAGGTGAACGATCACCTCGTACCGCTCGACTACAAGCTGCAAAACGGTCAGGTGGTCAAGATCCAGACCAGTCGCAACAAGACGGGTCCCAACCGGGACTGGCTTCTTTCCTCTTCCGAGTACGTCACCACCGCCTCGGCGCGGGAGAAGATCCGCCGCTGGTTCCGCTCACAGGAGCGGGACGTGAACATCGCCCAGGGGAAGGAAATCCTCGAACGCGAGTTGCGCCGGCTGAGTGTCGAGCCGAAACCCGAAGACCTCCTCAAGGCCTTCCCTCAGTACAGCAAACTCGAAGACCTGCACGCGGCCATCGGTTACGGGGCCATCTCGACCCAGCGCATCGCCGTCAAACTGACGCAGCAAGACGAACAGGACGTGCTCGTCCCCGCGGCGGGTATC
>DASSOW010000005.1:0-5199 GCA_035700175.1 Gemmatimonadales bacterium
AGCCGCAGCTTCGGGCCCGACTGGGCGCCAACGGCCGGGCGCTCGCGCTGGAGCGTTTTGACCGTACCCGCCTGCACGAGGCTTTCGCAGAGCGGCTGCGCAGCGGACTCGCCAACGATGCGGAGGGAACATGACCGCCGGGAGCCGGATTTCCACGGGACCGCGGCCACCGCGCGAGGAGTTCCTCCGCTTCGCGCCGCCGGCCATCGGTGATGAAGAAGTCGCCGAGGTGATCGCCGTGCTCCGTTCGGGCTGGATCACCACCGGTCCCCGCACCGGCACGTTCGAGCAGGAGTTCGCCGCGAGCCTGGGCGCGCCAGGCGCCCTCGCGCTTAACTCCTGCACTGCGGGACTGCATACCGCGCTGCTGGCCTCCGGCATCGGACCCGGCGACGAAGTCATCACCTCCACGCTCACCTTCGCGGCGACCGCGAACGTGATCGTGCACGTGGGCGCGCGACCGGTGCTGGTGGATGTGGAGGCTGACACGCTGCAGCTGGATCCCGCCGCGGTGGCACGTGCCGTCACCGCGCGGACGCGCGCCGTCATCCCCGTGCATTACGGAGGTCATCCGGCAGATCTCGACGCGATCGGCGACATAGCCCGGCGGCACGGGCTCGTGGTGATCGAGGACGCGGCGCATGCGCTCCCGGCGCGCTACCACGGACGGATGATTGGCGCCGGTGATAACCCGGTGGCGTTCAGCTTCTACGCCACCAAGAACCTCACCACGGGCGAGGGCGGGATGCTGACGGGCGATCCCGAGTTCCTGCGCCGCGCGCGCGTGATCAGCCTGCACGGGATGAGCCACGATGGCTGGAACCGGTATGCCGAGGGTGGCCACTGGTACTATGAGATTGCGCTCCCTGGCTTCAAGTACAACATGACCGACATCCAGGCGGCTATGGGACTCTGCCAGTTGCGCAAGCTGGCCCAGCACCAGCAGCGGCGGCGGCGCGTGGTCGAAGCGTACCAGGCCGCGTTCAGTGCGCACGACGCGTTCGAGCTGCCGGTCGAGCGCCCCGACGTCGAGCACGCGTGGCACCTCTACGTGCTGCGACTCCGCCCGGGCGTGCTTCGCATCGGGCGGGATGAGTTCATCAACGCTCTCACCGCGCGACGCATCGGCAGCTCGGTGCACTTCATCCCGGTGCACCTGCACCCGTACTACCGCGACCGTTTCGGCTACGTCCCGGACGACTTCCCCGTGGCACTGGCCAACTACCAGCGCATGCTCAGTCTCCCGCTGCACCCCGGGCTCTCGGACGAGGACGTGGCAGACGTGATTGCGGCCGTGCTGGACATTGCGCAGGAGTTCCGGCGATGAACGCGGCCGTGAAGCGAGGCATGGACGTCCTTGGTGCGCTCATCGGCCTGGCGCTGCTCGCGCCCGTCTTCGCCGCGGTGGCTTCCGCGATCCGGCTGCGGGATGGATCGCCCGTGCTGTATCGCCAGCGTCGAGTCGGCACCAGGGGCACGTTTGAGCTGCTCAAGTTCCGCACCATGCATGTCGCGGCCGGCGCATCGATCACCGCGGGTGCCGATCCACGGATCACCCGCACGGGCCGACGGCTCCGGCAGTGGAAGCTGGACGAGCTGCCCCAGCTGGTGAATGTCGTCCGCGGCGAGATGAGCCTGGTGGGGCCTCGGCCCGAACTGCCCGAATTCGTGGCGGAGTACACCGCGGACCAGCGCGAGGTGCTGCGCTACCGCCCCGGCATGACCGATCCTGCCTCCCTGCAGTTTCGCGACGAGGCAGGCCTTCTCGCTGCCGTGCCCGATCCGGTAGCGTGGTATCGCGAAGTGCTGCTGCCTGAAAAGTTGCGGCTGAGTATCGCCTATGCCCGTCGTGCCACGCCCTGGTCCGACCTCTTCGTGCTCGCCGCCACCATCTGGGCGCTGCTCGGCGGCGGGCGGCCCGCGTCGGTCCGTCAGATGCCAGCATGTTCCGGCTCTTCTTCCCGTCCCCAGGAAGGCGCTCATGCCCCCATGTCCTAGCCCCGCTCGCCTGCTCCTGCTCGTGGCCGGCCTCTGGTTTGCCGGCACGAGCCAGGGCCGCGCCCAGACTCCGGCGGCGGCGGTCGTACCCGTTGCCGATGCACAACTCCGGCCTGGCGACGTCATTCGCATTACGGTCTGGCGGCAGCCAGAGCTCAGCGGCGAATTCCATGTCCTGCAGTCCGGCACCATTGGCCACCCGCTCTATCAGTCCATCGTGGCCGTGGGCACGCCGCTGCCGGAACTGGCGGAACGCATTCGCACCTATCTCACCCGGCTGGTGAATGACCCGCAGGTGGTCATCGAGCCGCTGATCAGCGTGTCGGTTGGCGGTGAGGTGCGGACGCCCGGGCTCTACACGCTGCCGCTCGGCACCACCATTTCCCAGGCGATTGCGCAGGCCGGCGGCGGCGGCGACGAAGGCAGCCTGCGCAATGTGCGCCTGATCCGCAATGGGCAGCGGGAGCAGATCGACCTGACCGACCTGCAGGTCAATCGTGCCAGCCAGCCGGTGCAGTCGGGTGACCAGATCTTCGTATTACGACGCGGCAACGCGTTCCGGGATATCATCGGTCCGCTGGCGAGCGTACTCGCCGCTGCGGCCGCCATCATCACGGTATCACGCCAATGAAAGACTCTCGTCCTCAAGTCCGCCGGAGCATGCCCCGTCGACGTGCGGCGGATGACTTCCAGTTCGACGACGACGCACCCCTTGCTCCGCTGGACCTGCGGCGCATGCTCGCCGTTCTCCGGCGGCACCTCGGGCTGATTACCCTGCTTACGCTGCTTGGCAGCGCCGGGGCCGTTGCCTACGCCAGGCTGCGTACCCACACCTACCAGGCGACCGCGGTGATTCGCCTCCATGATGCCCGTAGCCAGCTGAGCGGCGGCCTGGCCCGCGCCGACGCAGAAAACGGCCTGGGCGGCCCCGAGGTGAGCCCGCTGCTCTCGCTGGTGGAGCTGCTCTCGAGTCGCACGATGGCGGGGACGGTGGTGGACAGCCTGCCCCTGCTCCGCATCAGGACGGCGGACATGCCGCTGGGCCTGCTCCGAGCGCTCGAGGTCGGAAGCAGCCAGCACACGGACTCGCTGCACCTGCTCTTCAGCGCCGATGGTGTTGCACTGCAGTCCGGGCCCGACGTGCCGCCGGTGCCGTACGGCACGCCAGTGGGGAGCGACAGCTTCCTGATTGCTGTCGCGCAGCGACCCGCCACTGACCATGCCCGCGTCTTGCTGACCACGCGCGAGTCAGCGATCCAGGACCTGCTGGGCAATCTGTCCGTGCAGCCGCGCGAAAATACGGACGTAGTGGACGTGCATTTCACTGCCACCGATACCGCGATCGCGCGTCGCGTCGCTGACCGGCTGGTGAGCGTCTTCCAGAGCGCCAACGCCTATTCGGCCCAGTCGGATTCACGTGCCCGCCGGCGGTTTGTCGAGGCACAGCTCCGGGATGCCAATGGGACGCTGGCGACCGCGCGGCAGGCCCTCGCCGCCTTCCGCACCCGCCAGCGCGCCTTCAGCGCACGCGAGCGCTTTGCCTCGGAGCAGGCGCAGGCCGGCGCGCTGCAGAGCCGCCGCCGGGCACTGAGCGATCAGCGGCGGCTGTATACGGCGCTGTTGAGCCGGCTCGATGATTCCGCCGCGGCCAATGGCGATGCGCTCCTGGCCCTGCTCGCGTCGCCCGGTCTCGAGGACAAACCGCTGATCATGCAGATCGCGGGGCAGCTCTCCCGGTATCAGGCGGAGCGCGATTCGCTTACCTCGGGTCCCTACGGCAGCGCCGCGACGAACCCCGATGTTGCCCGCGTGACCTCCCTCATTGCAGGCGCCCAGAGCCGCCTGCGGACCGCAGTGCAGAGCAGCGTCACGGTGCTGGACCAGCAGATCAAGGATCTCGATGCCCAGCGCGCCCGCGCGGCGCCGCCGTACCGGGAACTGTCAGCCAATGAGAGCGACGAGACCGCACTCGTCGCCGCCGTGGAAACAGCCGACCGG
Source organism: Gemmatimonadales bacterium (assembly GCA_035700175.1). Classification (GTDB taxonomy): domain Bacteria; phylum Gemmatimonadota; class Gemmatimonadetes; order Gemmatimonadales; family GWC2-71-9; genus CAMLHP01. Next base: position 3,997 of record DASSOW010000005.1, read on the forward strand.
CAGGTGAGCCAGCTGCAGGAGCAGTACCAGTCGGCCCGCCTCTCCGAGGCCCTCGGTGTCGGCCAGGTCGAGCTGGTGGATTTCGCGGGCCCTCCCACGCCAACCGGCCTTTCATCCACGCTCCTCGCGGTGGCCGGATTCCTCGGAGGGCTGCTGGCTGGGTGTCTGCTGGCATTTGTGCTGGACTATCTCCGTCCCACCATCTGGCGGCAGCGGGATCTCGCGCAGTTCCTGGATTCGCCGAACCCGATCGTGCTCCCGCGCTTCCGGTCGAAATCGGTCACGACCGGTGGCACCGGGGCGCGGGTCAGCGTGCGGACCCATCAGCCAGGACTCGTCATGCTGACGGAGCCGGGAGGCGGGACGGCCGAGGCCGTGCGGGCCATCCGCACCAAGCTGCTGTTCTCGGGCAACTGGGGCGACATCCGCACCTTGCTGGTCACCAGCGCCAAGGAGCGTGAGGGCAAGAGTACGGTTGCCTCCAACCTCGCCGTCTCCTTTGCGCAGCAGGGCGTGAAGACGCTCCTGATCGACGGCGACATGCGCAAGCCTCAACTGCATGCTCTGTTTGGCAAGGCACGGGAACCGGGTCTCTCCGAGGTCCTGCGGGGAGGGGTGCAAGCCCTCGCGGTCATCGTGCAGACCGACGTGGACAACCTGTCACTGCTGGTCGCAGGGAAGACACCACCGAGTCCCGCCGAACTGCTCGGCGGGCCGGCGCTGCACTCCATGCTGGCGCGGCTCGCCACGACGTATGACCTCGTCGTGGTCGACTCGCCGCCGCTCCTCGCGGTGGCCGATGCATCCGTCATCGCCGCGGCGGCGGATGGCGTGCTGCTGGTGGTGAAGGCGGGCGCGTCCGATCGCGACATGCTGGACCGGGCACGCAGCCAGCTGGAGGACGTGCGTGCGACCATGGTCGGCGCGGTGCTCAACGACCCGGCAGGAGCGGTCGCGCGCGGAGGTGAGGAGTACTACTTCTACGGCTACGCCTCAGAGCACGAGGGGAATGGGAAGCACTGACGGGGCGGACGGCCGAAAGTAACCAGTCCGTCCTGCCCGACCGGTCCGCCCCGGCCATCCTATCCCGCCATTGCTTCCACGTTGATCTTCGACTTGGCGAGCTGGGTCAGGCGCTCGTCAGTCTCGCCTTCCTCATCCAGGGTCTTCTGCAGCAGCTCGGCGACGCCGTTCTCACCCAGC
>DASSOW010000006.1:0-3311 GCA_035700175.1 Gemmatimonadales bacterium
GGAGATGCAAGGTGGGACAGGGCGGACGGGGCGGACAAGGCGGACGGGGCGGACGGGGCTAACGAAACTAACCGCTCCGACCAGTCCGCCCTGTCCGCCCTGTCCGTCCTGTCCGCCCCGTCAGACTACCGTCGCCCCATACCCCGCCTCAGTGACAGCTTCGGCCACCTTGGCGGGAGACGTGACGCCACCGTCGATGGTCACTTCCGCACGGCCCATTTCGACCGTTCCGACCTGAACAACGCCCGGTGCATTGCGCAACGTCTCGCTCACCGTACGCAGGCAGTGCCCGCATGACATTCCGTCGATTTTCAGCCTGATCGTGTCCAATTCCTGCCTCCTCCTGGCGCGCCAGCCGGTCGCCGGACGCGGGTGCGTTGTTGCGAAATACCGAGGCCCGTCCTCCAGGCCCCGTTGATTGATACCATATATCATTGATATATAACGACTTATCGCTCGCGCGCCGGCCCTGGGCCGGGGCACGGCTTCTGCGCTTGGGCGGACACCTATGTCCGCCGACGAAACGCCGCCTGACCATCGCGTCCCGATCCAGTTTCTCGGGGAGGGGCCGCTCGTGCCCCTGCTCAGGCCCGGCGAGGATCCGGCAGACGAGGTGACTCGCGCCACCTGGCACGAAGCGCTCTCGGTCTCCCTCGCCAGCGAAATCCCGCACGATCTCTTCGGCTTCTGGCTCTATCCCGCGGCCGGCGGATCAGTCCTGCTCGGGCCCGAGGCGCTGGCGGCCGACCGCCTGGCCGTGCCTGAACCGCCCAGTATTGGCCAGGAACAGCTGGTGCTGCTGGAAGATATCGTGCGCGACGCCGGATATCGCTCCACCACCTGCGTCGTGGCGACCGATGCCGGACTCGATGTAGGCCTGCTCATGTTCGCGGCGCTTGCTCCCGATGCGCACGGTCCGCGCGAGCGTGCCGCCGCCCAACTCGCCGCTGACACCCTGTCGGCAACACTGGGCCGGCTGGCTCGCCGCTGGCGCGCCAATGAGGCACCGAGGGCTGAACGCAGCCCGCGCGACACGCTGGCACTCATTGCGCATGTGACCGAGCTGGCGGCGGATGCCGGCAATCCACTGGAGTTGTCCCAACGGCTCAGCGAGGCGCTTGCGCCGGCGGTGCCGCACGAGCGCTGCGAAGTGCTGGTGCCCGGCACCTCCAACGAGCAGTGGTATCGCCTGGGTGAGCATCCTGGTGGTCCCCTCTGGGGCGACCCGGATCTGGTGGTCTCGCGCGCGCAGGTAGACCTCGCCGGGCTCTTCGCCGACACCTCCTCCGTTCTCTTCGAAGGCGTGCCCGGCGACCCCGTCGCCGTGCCGCCCGTGGCAGGCAGCCCGGCGATGCGCTCGGTGGCCGGAGTCCGCCTCGAGATGGCTGGTCGCATGGTGGGCGCGCTGCTGCTCGGCTCCTCGGAGGATCATCGCTACAGCGATGACGATCTTGCGCTCCTCTCCTGCATTGCACCTGCCGTCGCCATCAGGGTAGACGCGTTCGTCCTGGCGGGCCACCTGCAGGTGCTGCGGAGTCATGCGGCAGCCCAGCGAAGCGCACCGAGCCGGCTCTCGCGCATGCTGGAGACACTGGCCTCCATCAAGGATCCAGCTGAGGCATTGCGCCGCGCGCAGAGTGAAGCCGCCGGCGTGCTGGAATTCGACGAAATGACCATCGCGCTTCGCCTGGGAGACGAGTCACGGGTCGCGCTGTTCCGGCCGGGCGAGCGACGTGCCCTGGCCGACCTGCCCCAGGCCGCTCCCGGCGAGACGCCCCTCGGCCGGGTGCTGCGCGGCGAGGCGGGGGTACTGATCAGCGACGAGGCCGAGCGTACGTCACTCATCGCGGGACTGCGCTTCCAGGGACGCATCATCGGCGCGCTGATCTTCAGCGTGGCCCAGGAAGGCATGTTCGGCGGGGGCGACGAAGACTGGGCCCGGCAGGTTGCCGACACCCTGGCTCCCTGGCTCGAGGTGCTCCGCCGCGAAGCCGTGGCGCCGCCGAGCGTGCCCGGATGGAAGCGCTCCCCTCGGCTGGGGGGCGATCGGTAGCGGGTGCAAGCCGGAGGACCGGGCGCGTCACCTAGGGAAGAGTTACATTAGACGGACGGACAGACGGACAACTGCTGACCCGTCAGCCTCGCCCTCGACTCGCGACTCTCGACCCGTAGCTTGTCCTGAGCGCAGCGAAGGAACCCTCGACTCTTGACCCTCGACCTCGACCCTCGGCCTATGACTCACGACCTACGACGGATCTCCGCCTTGTTCGGCGTGGCGCTGCTGGCCAGCTGCAGCACCAGCACCGAGAACAGCACGTTCGAGCCGGACATCACCAAGATGGTGATCACGGTGAGCACGACATGCGCCAGCACCAGTCCCGGCACCGACTATGTCGCGACCGAGGCCAGCAACGGATTCGGCGGTGCGACGGCAAACGTGTCCACCGGGCTGTTCTGCGTGAGGGGCTCGTTCTTCAAGCCGAGCGGCGCCATCGAGTCCAGTCTCCCGGCGCAGGATTTCGAGCTGGGCGTGTCCACCAGCTCGACCATCCAGGTGCTGAGCACTCCACTCGCGTTTGAGCCGAATGGATCGAACCCGCTGGAAGGAATCCTCTCGGGATTGGAAGATGGTCAGGAAGTGACCTTCTACTTCAGTCTCTACCACAAGAGCCAGGGGCATCCGGATTTCGGGCCCTACGCCCTAAAGATCCATTACAGCGCGCCGGCACCTCCGGGTGGCGGTGGTGGTGGCGGCGACCTCTGATTTCCGCGATATAGCGAGGCGGCCCAGGCGATCATGTCTGGGCCGCCGTGTTTTCAGAATGCCGAGCTGACCCGAACGATCACGTTCCGGCCTGGGTCGAGTGCGTAGGTCTTGTACCGGCTGAGGAAGCTGGCATACGGCATATCGAGCAGGTTCCGCACCTGCACATCCAGTGTCACCGTCCGTCCACCAACGCTTCCGCTGAAGCCGCCGCCCAGGTGCAGTAGGGTTGTTCCCTCCGGCGCCACGTCGTCGGGCGCGAGTCGGGTCTGCTTCAAGTTGGTCTCGCCCTGGATCGAGAAGTACGGGCCGCTGACCGGCCCGATGTCGTCACCCTCGAATCGTACGGCATAGGTGGCGCGAAGGGGCGGTACGAATGGTAGCGGCTGATCGAGGTCGGTATTCTGGCCATGCACGTAGTCGGCCGTGGTACGGAAGTGCAGCCAGGTCGCCGGATGGAATTCAGCCACGGCTTCGAATCCCGCGAGCCGGGCATTTCCCTGGGTGTACTGGAAGACCGGAAAGCCGCTTTCCGGATCGCTGCCGC
>DASSOW010000007.1:0-2146 GCA_035700175.1 Gemmatimonadales bacterium
CTCGAGTCGGTGGTCACCAAGACGATGGCCAAGAGCCCGGATGATCGTTACCAGACCGCCGGTCATGTGATCCAGGCACTCGGCTCACCCAAGGTGATGACGCCGCCGAATGCCACCCCGCTCGCCACACCAGCGGTAGCGCAGAAGAAGTCCATCGCGGTGCTGCCGTTCGCGGACATGAGCCCGGAGAAGGACCAGGATTACTTCTGCGAGGGAATCGCGGAAGAGATCATCAATGCCCTGAGCAAGATCGAGGCGCTGCAGGTGGTGTCCCGTTCGTCGGCGTTCGCGTTCAAGGGGCACCAGGACGTTCGCAAGGTGGGGGAGCAGCTGGGTGTGGCCACGGTGCTGGAAGGGAGCGTCCGGAAGGCAGGCAACCGGCTCCGGGTGGCGGCACAGCTGGTCAAGGTGAGTGACGGCTACCAGCTCTGGTCAGAGCGTTTCGACCGGGATCTCGAGGATGTGTTCGCCATCCAGGACGAGATCGCCGACAGCATTGTGAAGGCGCTCAGGGTGGTGCTGAGCGACAAGGAAAAGCGCGTCAAGGACAAGGCGCCCACCGCGAACGTGCAGGCATACGACTTCTACCTGCGCGGCCGCCAGTATTTCCACCAGTGGCGGAAGAAGGGCGTGGAGTACGCGCGGCGCATGTTCGAGCGGGCGCTGGAGATCGATCCCGATTACGCCCTGGCCCATGCCGGCGCCGCCGACTGCTGCTCCGCCCTCTACACGTGGTGGGATGCAAGCAAGGCGAATCTCGAAGGGGCCGAGGCGTACAGCCGGCAGGCGCTGGCGCTCGACCCGGACCTCGCGGAGGCGCATAGCGCGCGTGGCCAGGCGCTGACGCTCCGGAAGCAGCATGAGGAGGCGCACCGGGAATTCGAGGAGGCCATCCGGCTCAATCCGAAGCTCTTCGAGGCGTACTTCTTCTATGCCCGGGCATGCCTGGCACAAGGCAAGTTCGAGGATGCTGCCCGATTGTTCGAGCTGGGCACGCAGGTGCGTCCCGAGGACTTCCAGTGTCCCACGCTGCTGGTGGAAGTGTATCGCTCACTAGGCCGGGACGAGGACGCCCGCGCCACCGGCCGACGGAGCATCGAGCTCATCGAAGCCCGCCTTGCGCTCAATCCCGACGAGTCTCGTGCGCTGGTGATGGGTGCCGTCATGCATTGTCAATTCGGTAATCCGGCGCGCGGCCTCGACCTGCTGGCGCAGACGCTGGCGCTGGACCCGGATGACTCCGGCGTGCTGTACAATGTCGCCTGCGCCTATGCCCTGGCCGGACATGCCGACGAGGCGGTGGGCGCGCTCGAGAAGTCGGTCAAGAACGGGTTCGGCCACTGGGACTGGCTGGAGCACGACTCGGATCTCGACGCGGTACGCTCGCACCCCCGCTTCCAGGCGCTACTGGCCGGGCACTAGGGCCCACCAACGCCTCACGATGGCCGCCATCCCGACACCCCTGAGCCAGGCGCTGGCTGACCGCTACCGCCTCGAGCGGGAGCTGGGCGAGGGTGGGATGGCGACAGTGTACCTGGCCGAGGACCTGAAGCACCACCGTCAGGTGGCCATCAAGGTGCTGAAGCCCGAGCTTGCCGCCGCGATCGGCGCCGAGCGGTTCCTGCGTGAGATTCAGACCCTCGCAGCCCTGCAACATCCCCACATCCTCGGCCTGATTGATTCCGGGGAGGCCGGCGGCTCCACGTACTACGTGATGCCGTACGTGGACGGCGAGTCGCTCCGCGACCGACTCGCCCGTGAGCAGCAGCTCCCCGTGGAGGAGGCCGTGCGGATCACCCGTGACGTGGCGGACGCGCTCGAGTATGCGCACCAGCGCGGCGTGGTGCATCGCGACATCAAGCCCGGCAACATTCTGCTGCACGGTGCCCATGCCCTGGTCATGGACTTCGGCATCGCCCTCGCCGTGAGCAACACCGCCGGCACGCGCATGACCGAGTCGGGAATGAGCCTCGGCACCCCGCAGTACATGAGCCCCGAGCAGGCCATGGGCGCGCGAGAGCTCGGCCCGCGCACCGACGTCTACGCCCTGGGCGCAGTGCTCTATGAAATGCTCACCGGCGATCCACCGTTTTCGGCCAGCACCGCCCAGGCGATCGTCGCCAAGGTGATGACCGAGAAGCCGGCG
>DASSOW010000008.1:0-6015 GCA_035700175.1 Gemmatimonadales bacterium
CCCAGCACACCGATGCTGCCGCCACCGGCATCGAGCGCCGCCAGGTGGGCCACGGCGTCGAGGCCGCGCGCCATGCCGCTCACCACCGTGAGCCCGGCGCGCGCGGCGCCGCCGCCGATCATGGCACAGACCTGGGCGCCGTAGGCGGTGTGGTCCCGACTTCCCACGATGGATACTGCCGGCCGTTCCAGCAACTCCATGCGGCCCAGGGCAAACAGCAGCTCGGGCGGTTCTGGAATTTCTCGGAGCTGCGCGGGAAATCCTGCATCCGATGGCGTGAGTACGGTGATGCCGGCTTTCTCGGCGGCCGCCAGCACTCGCTCGCCGTCCGCGATGCGGCGCTCCTTGATCGCTGATGCGGCAGCGGCAGAAATACCCGGCACGGTGCCCAAAAACGCAACCGGCGCCGTGAGGGCGCCGATGGATGATCCGCAGGCAGCGAGCAGGTTCTGGAGCCGGGCGCTGCCGATACCCGGCGTCAGCGCCAGCGCTATGTATGCAGCACGTTCGGTCATGCGCGTTTCCTTCGACCTTCGGGCAACGTGGTCAACGTTAAGAGTTAAGAGTTGAGAGTTGAGCGTGGAGCGAGGATCGTGTTGTTGGAGCTTAGCTCTCAGCTCTCAACTCTCAGCTCATAACTCACATCCCATAACCGTTCCCGCAGCTCACCGATGCCGGCGCCGGACGCGGCCGAGATCGCCATGACCCATCGGGCATCGGGAGCATCCAGCGCGGGCAGTGCCGCATCGGCCGGCAAGAGGTCCCGCTTGGTGAGCAGGACCACGAAGGGCCGCTCGAACAGCGAGGCGCTGTACTCGCGAATCTCGGTCCGTAACTGATCGAGGACCGCCTGTGGCGCAGGCGCGTCCACTGGTATCAGGAACGCCAGCACGCGGGTGCGCTCCACGTGCTGCAGGAACTTGAGGCCCAGGCCCTTGCCGGCGTGCGCACCCTCGATGATGCCGGGAATGTCGGCAATCACGATGGAGCGACCCTGACCCAGGTCCATGACGCCGAGGTTGGGCTCCAGCGTCGTGAAGGGGTAGTCGGCGATGCGTGGCCGGGCGGCGGAGAGCACCGAAAGGAGGGTGCTCTTGCCGGCGTTGGGCTCCCCCACGAGGCCGACATCGGCCAGCAGCTTGAGCACCAGCTCCACCTGGCGCTCCTGCCCCTCGGCGCCGGGTTCCCATTCGCGTGGCGCCTGGTGTGTGGCCGTGGCGAACTGGGCATTACCCCGTCCGCCCCGTCCCCCGCGCGCCACCAGCACCCTGTCGCCGGCCTTGAGCACCTCACCCAGCAGCTCCCCGGTGTCGGCATCGCGGATCTCCGTGCCAGGCGGCACCGGCATGATCACGTCGTCCGCGGAGCGCCCGGTCTGGGTCTTCCCCTTGCCATGTTCGCCGCGCTCGGCCTTCCAGTGCGTGCGGTAGCGATAGTCGAGGAGCGTGGCCAGGTTGGCATCGCCTTCCACGTAGACGCTGCCTCCGCGTCCACCATCGCCGCCGTCCGGGCCGCCCTTGGGCTTGTACTTGAATCGCGCAAAGGAGGAGGCGCCCGATCCGCCGGTGCCCGCCGTCACCCGCACCACCGCCCGATCAATGAACATCGGCCCCCGCGCTCCAGCCTTCGCGCACCGTGCGCCAGAGCTCCTTCACCTTTTTCCACTGGTCAAAGCTCAGGAGTGGATTGACCACGGACAGCACCGCTTCCACCTGTGCAAACGAGGCGCCGGCATGCAGCGAACCCCGCAGGTGGGAGTGCAACTGGCGCGGAGTCTCGAGCACCGCCGTCTGGGCCACGATGCACAGCTCCCGGCGCAGCAGGTCGAGACCGGGCCGGCTGAGGGTGCGGCCGTAGCCCTCGGTGATCATCCACTGATCGAGCGCCGGATGCAGCGCGCGGACGCTCTCGCGGAGTTTCTCGTAATTGTCCCCGTAGATCACCTCGCAGGTGGCTTCACCGCGCGCGGTCCACTCGTCCACGTGGTCGTAGCGGGCATCGGCGTCTTCCTTGGGCGCCGGCACGCCCGAGAACTTGCGCCACGCTGCGATCGCCACCAGCGTGCGGGGATACCCCACGAACAGGAGTGACTGCAGCAACAACTCCTCGACCCACTGTACCGGCACCTGCGAGCGGCGCAACGGCCCTACCCGTTCGCGCAACTCCGGCTCATAGCCCTGTGCGATAGCGGCGGCGAAGCGCACCAGGTCTCGCGTTTCGGGATCCAGACTATCCTGTTTTGCCATTACGATACCCTGCCTGCGGCGAAGCCGCGTACCATTTCACTGCAGCTCATACCAGAAAACGGAGCGAACCCGCGGCGCGGACCGCACCGGTCACCTCGCCCCGTGTGTTGAGAGTGCTCACCGTCCCGCGATGCGCGAGCGCCGCGAGCGGCGTCGTTTCCATCCCGAGTACCGGCAGGAGCTGGCAGAGTACGGCGTACAGGGCGACGGGGGCCACGCGGGAATCGCCGTCCTCCACCTTGAGCGCGATGCCCACGCCCTGCGCAGGCAGCGCCGCGCTGTACACGCCTTCGGCACCCACCTTGGCCACGATCTTCCCCGGCAGCGCCGACATCAGCTCGGTGCAGAACCGTCCGGTGCCGGCCACCAGGTGCGGGTGCGTCATCATCGCCTGCCGCAGCCGCGCCGCCGCGGGTTCACTGCTCGCCCCGAAGCGGGCGTAGGCCGTCGCCATGCCCGTGAGCGGGAGGCCAAAGCAGACCACCGTGCAGCCGTCCACGGCGTGCAGCAGGTCGGACGGTGCGACGCCAGTCCAATGAGCCACGGTCTGTTCCACGCGCTCCTGCAGCGGATGGCCCCGCTTCTCGTAGCCCGCGGTGGGCCATCCGTTGTGCCGCGCGAGCGCCAGCATTCCCGCGTGCTTGCCGGAGCAATTGCTCCATCTCGGCGTCAGCGTCGTGCCCTGGCGGATGACGTCCCTGGCCACGTTCGCGTCGAGTGGCTCATGGGGCCCGCACGCCAGCGCGTCCTCGCCGAGCCCGATGCGCGCCAGCATGCGATCCACGACTGCGAGGTGTGCGGGCTCGCTCGAGTGCGAGGCGCAGGTCAGCGCCAGTTCTTCGTCACCGAAGCCGAACTGGTCGGCCGCGCCGTCTTCCACCAGCGGCATGGCCTGGAACGGCTTGGCCGCGCTGCGCCAGAAGGAAACCAGCGCCGGATGGCGCGAGTCGGCCAGCAGGCGTCCGTCCGTGTCGGTGACGGCTACGGAGACCGGATGTACCGATTCCACCGCGCCGCCGCGCGTTGCTTCCACCAGCAGCTCATTCATGGCAGGGGAAGATAACCGCGATTACCTTCCCACCCCATGCCGCGACCTCTCGCTGCACTCCTCCTCGTTGCCCTCTGCTCGTTTCCTGGCGCCCTCAAGGCGCAGGCGTCGCCGTACGTTCCGACCGACGACCCTGCCCTGCCGATCATCGAGCACCTGATCGCCCGCGGCGTCATCGCCGATCCCTCCCCGATGAAGCGCCCATTCCTGCGTGGCGAGCTGGTGCGGTCGCTGCGGTCGGCCGACCACGACGAGGCCGAGGCCGGCATCATCACGAGATTGCTGGAGCGATTCGAAGGAGACAGCGCCGAAGCATGGTGGGAGGCAGGCGGGCGAGCAGGAATCGAGGCCTATTCCACTCCGAGGCAGGATCTCTATCACCCGGTTGGTGACGGGTCGGCCAATCCCTATGGCGAGCTGCGCGTGGCGGCAGGGTTCGCCAACGTGACGGCGGTCAGTCGCGTGGCCGTGGAACCGAGGGTGACTGACGATCCGGACTGGACAGGCCGGCGCAACGTGGATGTCCCCAGCCGGCTGGTGGAGGGATACCTCTCCGCCCAGTTCAAGTACGCGCGCGTCACGTATGGACAACTGCCACAGAACTGGGGCCCGGCGGGATTGCCCGGCATCCCTCTCTCGGACTACGGCTACGAGCGGCAGGGGCTCATGTTCGAGCTGGGCAACCGGGCCGTCCGGCTCTCGGCGCTCGCTACCGACCTCAACGACGGCGTGGATAGCTCAGGACAGGCGGCACATCGCTACTACTTTGTCCACCGGCTGAATATCCGCGTGACGAAGAAGCTCGACGTGGCTGCCTGGGAAGCGAACGTTTTGTCCGGTGTCGACCGCGAATTCGAGACCCGCTACCGCAATCCGCTTTCGGTGAGCTACCTGGCGAACACGATCGGCCTGGGCGACCGCGGCAACGTCATGCTCGGCGCGGACGCAACGTGGTGGGCTCGTCCGGCGCTCCGACTTGAGGGACAGCTCGGCATTGATGACTTCTGGTACAAGAACCGGCAGAATAACCGCGACCGGTATCTCTTTACGCTGGCGGCATCAGGACCACTGGGCGACGCACTGTCGTGGCGCGCCTTGTACACCGAGGTTTCGTCGCTGGCACTCCGGGCGTTCAATCCGGCCGACAACTTTACCGATGCGGGCGTGGGCATCGGCCGCAACTTCAGCGATTATGACGAGATCTCCCTGCGGGTGAGCGTGCCGGTGCGGCAGCGCTGGCTGGTGACGCCCGAGCTGGCACTCTTCCGCCAGGGCGAAGGGGATATCAACACGCCATATCCTGCTGGCGCGGCGCTCCAGCGCACCCCGGCGCTCTTCATCGGCACCATGCAGCGGACGTGGCGGGCCGGTCTCCTGGTGTCGGGCCAGGAGGGACCGTTGCAGCTCACCGGCGATGTCGGCGTGCATCATGTGACCAGCGCAGGCCACGCCGAGGGCGAGACCGAAACGAAGCTCGTGTTCCGGCTGCTGGGCACGCTCGGGCTGGAGTGGCATGGACGAATCGCGGAGGATTGAGGGCCCCTTGTGCGAGGCGGGGGCGGCTGGCTAGAATCCCGCTCCCGGAAATCCGGGCGATTAGCTCAGCTGGTTAGAGCGCGCGCCTCACATGCGCGAGGTCACAGGTTCGAGTCCTGTATCGCCCATGCCGGAACTGACAACGCCTCCCGTCACAAGAGCCAGGAGGCGTTGTCCTTTCAGGCAGCGCATGATCCGCGTCAGCCGCCTCACATCCTGAATAGGGAATACTGAAAGCGCTGGATGGCGCCGGAAGGCGTCTGATGTTCCTCACGCACGGTGTCGACGAGGTCGAACCCCGGCCCCAGTTCGTCCCTGAGCGATTGGGCAGAATAGCGCACCACATCAAGCCCGCTGCACCGTGGCGGGCCATCCAGCGCAAACGTCGCCATCAGCAGATGCCCACCCGGCTTGAGCGCCTGCTTCACCTGGGCCACGTAGCGGACCCGATCAGCAGCGTCGGTCAGGAAGTGAAATACGGCGCGGTCATGCCAGATATCATACGCAGCGCCGGGCAATCCGGCGCTGACGATGTCGGCAGCTATCCAGCGCACCTGACTGGCGCGATCGCCAATCCGGGAACGTGCCGCCGCCAGCGCGTCCGCCGCCAGGTCAAGCACCGTGATGTCGCGATATCCCGCATCGAGCAGCCCGTCCACCAGGCGTGAGGCGCCACCGCCCACGTCCAGAATCGCCGCTCCGATAGCCGGCGCCACTCGCCGAATGAGCGCCAGCGATGTCCGCGCTGCCGGCTGGTACCAACTCACCTGCTCCGGCGCGCGCGTCCGATAGACCTGCTCCCAGTGCTCGAGCCGAGTGGTCACTCGCCTGCATCACCTTGGCGATACATGATGACGCGGGCCCGCTCCAGCGTGATCAGTCCGCCACCGATCATCCGGTCCAGTTCGGGAAGGATGCCGTGAATCTTCTCCTCAGTCTCCACAACTTCAACGACAATGGGAAGGTCGAGCGACAGCACTTCGATCCGGTCGGAGCGCACCACCGAGCTGGCGCCGAACCCCATGATGGCACGAAGGACCGTGGCACCCGCGAACTTGCGTTCGCGCAGCAGCTCGACGATGGCCTTGTACAGCGGCTTGCCCTGATAACGGTCGCGCTCGCCGATGTGGATCCGCATCAGTGTGCGCTCGCCCGTGAACCCGTGCATCGCTCCTCCCGTGATAC
>DASSOW010000009.1:0-2760 GCA_035700175.1 Gemmatimonadales bacterium
GATGGGCGGGATGGGCGGGATGGGCGGGCCGAAGCTAGCCCGGCATATCTCCTGCCCATCGTGCCCATCTCGCCCATCTTGCCCCTCACACCTGCAGCCGGTCCCCCTTCCGTGCGACCAGCTGATACAGGACTGGCGTCACCAGCACGCTGATCACGAGACGCGAGATCATGCCGCCCACGATCACCAGTGCGAAAGGGCGCTGAGAATCCGATCCGACTCCATGGGAGAATGCCGCCGGCAGGAGTCCGATGGCGGCGAGGATGGCGGTCATCATGATGGGCCTGAGGCGCAGCACCGCGGCCTCCCGGGCCGCCTCGGCGATCGGCCGCCCTTCCTTCCGAAGCTGGTTGGCGCAGGAGATGTACACCACCGCCGTCTGGACCGACACGCCGAAGAGGACCAGGAACCCGATCCCCGATGAGACGGAGAACGGCGTGCTGGTGAGCAGCAGCATCAGCAAACCGCCCAGCGGCGCCGACAGGATCACGCCGACGACAGTGATGGCGGGAAACTTGACGTTGCCGTAGAGCGCGAATAGCAGCAGGAAGATCAGCACCAGCGTGAGCGGCAGGATGATCCGCATCTGCGCGCGCGAGGCAACGTAGTCCTGGTACTCACCGCCCCACACGATGCGGTAGCCGGCGGGAAACTTCACGGCCCTGGTCACCGCCGCCTGCGCCTCGTGCACTGCGCTCGCGACGTCGCGCCCTTCCACGGAGTACTGCACCCCGATGAAGCGGGATCCCCCCTGGCGGTAGATGAAGGACGCGCCGTTGGAAATCTGGAGCTGGGCCAGGTTCTTGAGGGGAATCCGCTCCCCATTGGCCGCAGGAACCTTGATGTTGCCAATCGCTTCCGGATCGGCGCGAAATTCGGGCTTGAGACGGACCACGAGATCGTAGAGCCGTTCGCCCTGCGCCACCTCGGTGGCGACGGCACCACCGACGCTGGCTTCCAGCAGCGCGTTGATGTCCCCGGCGTTGATGCCGTAGCGGGCAATCTTGTCCCGGTCCACTTCCACGGTCAGCGAGGGCTGGCCCAGCTCCTGGACCACGGTCAGGTCCTCCATGCCGGGCACGCCCTCGAGCACCGCCTTTACCTCGCGCGCCTTCTGCTCCAGCACCTGCAGGTCCGAACCGAAGATCTTGACATCCAGCGCGCTCTTGAGCCCCGTCTCCGCCTCATCCACCGCGTCTTCCGCGGGCTGGGTGTAGTTGAACGTGATGCCAGGAAACTGCTCCAGCTTCCGGTCGATGGCCGCAATCAGCTGCGGCTTGGTCCGGATGGGGCCACGCCACTCGCTGTACGGCTTGAGGCCGACATAGAACTCCGCATTGAAGAAGCCGGTGGCGTCGGTACCGTCATCCGGCCGCCCGTGCTCCGACGCAACGACCGTGACCTGCGGAAACGACCCGATGATCTTGCGGACCTGCGGGACGATCTTTGCCGATTCGTCGAACGAAATGGTGTACGGCATGGTGGCGCGCACCCAGAGCGCGCCTTCATCAAGGTGAGGCATGAACTCGGCGCCGATGAACGGGACCATCAGCAATGACGCAGCAAAGAGCGCAGTGCTGACGCCCGTCGTGGCCCACGGCCAGGCAAGGCACCAGTCCAGCGCCCTGGTGTAGTGCACCTTGATCCATTCATAGCCGGGATTGCGCCGCTCGCGCACGCCGCGCCGCAGGAACCAGGCACAGAGCACGGGCAGCAGCGTGAGCGTCACGACCAGCGAGCCCACCAGTGCAAAGATCGTGGTGTCCGCCATCGGCGCGAACAGCTTGCCCGAGGGACCGCTGAGGACGTAGATCGGCAGGAAGCCGGCGATGATCACCGCCATCGCGTAGAAGATGGGGCGATCCACTTCGGCCGCAGCGCTCACGATCACGTCGTAGAGCCGATAGTCGGTGCCATGCCGCAGCGCCAGCTCACGGTGGATGTTCTCCACCATGAATACCGCCCCGTCCACCAGGATGCCGAAATCGATGGCGCCGATGGAGAGCAGGTTGGCCGGGATGTGCCGGAGGTCCAGCACGATGAATGCAAAGAGGAGCGCCAGCGGGATTGCCGCAGCAACGATGAGCCCGGAGCGCACGTCGTAGAGAAAGAAGATCAGCACCACCGCGACCAGCAGGATCCCGTGCACCAGGTTCAGCCCGACGGTGTGGGTGGTGAGGTGCACCAGGTCGCTGCGGTCATAGAAGGGGTGGATCCGGACGTCCTTCGGCAGGATCGAGTCGTTCAGTTCCCGGGTCTTGGCCTGTACCCCCTTCAACACCTCCTGGGTCTGCTCCCCACGACGCATCAGGACGACCCCTTCCACGGCGTCATCCCGGTCGTTGAACCCGAACTGTCCCAGCCGGGGCGCGTGCCCGATAGCCACTGTCCCGAGATCGCGCACCAGCACCGGCGTGCCGTTCTTCACGGCCACGACAACCTTGCCGATGTCCTCGACCGTGCGAAGACGGGCCAGTCCCCGGATGTAGTAGAACTGACCGCCCTCGGAGTAGAACCCGCCGCCGGCGTTGCCATTGTTGTTGGCGAGCGCGTCCATCACGTCGCCCACCGAAAGTCCGGCGGCCGCGAGCCGGTCTGGATCGAGCTGGGCCTGGTACTGCATGGTCTCGCCGCCCATGCCAGACATGTCGGCCACGCCCGGCACCGACTTGTAGGCCTTTCCGATCACCCAGTCGTTGAGGTTCTTGAGCTCCATCGCCGAGCGGTCGGGACTGTCGAGCACATAGCGATAGACCAGCC
>DASSOW010000010.1:0-6243 GCA_035700175.1 Gemmatimonadales bacterium
GATGGGCGGGATGGGCGGGATGGGCGGGATGGGCGGGCCGAACATAACGCACACTTCCCACGACTCGCGACCTGCGACCTACGACCTGCGACTCAGCACCAGTCTCACCCGGAGCCCGAAATCATGCCCTCCTACGCTCTCCTCCTCCGCGGCGTCAACATCGGCACCAGGAACAGCCTGCCGATGGCCGACCTGCGGGCCATGCTGGAGAAGCTTGGCTGCGGCGACGTCAGGACGTACGTGCAAAGCGGGAACGCGGTGTTCGGCACCAAGCTGTCGCCGAGCAGGCTCACTGCTGCAATCGAGGGCGAGCTGGAGCGCTACATGGGCCGACCCATCGCGACGACGCTCCGCACGGAGAAGCAGCTGCAGGACATCATCGCGGGCAATCCGTTCGCCAGCATCGCCACCAACCCGTCACGCCTCTGTGTCACGTTTCTCTCCCACCAGCCGAAAGTCGCCGAGCTCGCGGCACTCCACGCCAATGACTGGCAGCCCGAGCTTTTCAAGGTGGCTGGGACGGAGATCTACACGTGGTACCCGAACGGCCAGGGCACCAGCCCCTTGGCCAAACAGCTCGGCAGGCTGCGCCTCCGCGGCGCCGTCACCACGCGCAATTGGAATACAGTGCTCAAGCTGTCAGAGATGCTGGGGGAGACGTGACGTCGAATAAAAAAAGCGGCGCCTCAGCGCCGCTCTCGCCTGCCCAGCCTGCCCATCGCGCCCATCCTGCCCATCTTGTTGAAAGCTCCCGAGGAGGGACTCGAACCCCCGACCCGCTGATTAACAGTCAGCTGCTCTAACCAACTGAGCTACTCGGGATCGTGAGGGCAGTATGGTAATCAGGGGGACGGGATGGCTCAAGACAGGATGGGCAGGATGGGCGGGATGGGCGGGAGAGCAGGAGGGTGTCATTGCGAGCGCACCCTGCGGGGGCGCGAAGCAACCTTGCAGCCCTGCATCGGAGCGTCCGGCGGAGCTGTGTCCAGGAGATAGTGGTCGGGCTGCAAGGTTGCTTCGCATCCCTTCGGGATGCTCGCAATGACATTGCGTGGCGAGCTTCGCGCTGTCTGCCCCATGCCTCTCGCCCCAGGCCTCACGCCCCAAGCCCCACGCCCTAATCCCTAACCCCTAATCCCTAAATAACTTAGCCACACCCCGGTTACCGAACCCCCTCCCGCCAGCTACCTTTCTGGCATGACTTTGGCCCCCCTCGCCGGCCATCATGAAGCCCGGAAGCGCCTGAGTGACGCCTTCCGGGCCAACCGTATCCCCCAGGTGCTTCTGTTCGTGGGCCCGGTGGGTATTGGCCGCCAGCGGCTGGCCCTCTGGCTGGCCCAGCTCCTGGTCTGCGAGCACCCGGGCGCCGAGCCCTGCGGAACCTGCGGCCCCTGCCGCAAAGTGCTGGGGCTGAGCCACCCGGATGTGCACTGGCTCATCCCCATGCCGAGGCCCAAGGCGGCCGAGCCGGGGAAGCAGGTCGAGGAGGCCGGGGAGACGCTAGCCGGCATCTTGGCGGAGCGCCGGGAGACACCGCTTTACGGCCCGCTCGACGGGATGGCGAGCCACAGCATCGCAAGCGTCCGGCTGCTGCAGCGCCAGGCCGCGCTCTCGTCGGTGGAAGCGAAGCACCGCGTCTTCATCATCGGCGACGCCGAGCGGCTGGTGCCGCAGGAGTCGGCGGACGCCGCGGCGAACGCGCTGCTCAAGTTGCTGGAAGAGCCGCCGGCCGGCGCGGTGTTCGTCCTGACCGCTGCCGATCCTCGCCGGCTGCTGCCGACGATCCGTTCGCGGACGGTGCCGCTCCGGCTCAACCCGCTGCCGGGCGCCGAGGTGAAGGCGTTCCTGGAGCAGCACGGTGCCGTGCCGGCCCGGGAACTCGACCGCCGGGTGCGGGAGGCCGCGGGCTCGATCGGCGCGGCGCTCTGGCTCGACGAGTCTAGCGCAGCGGTGCGCGAGTCGGCGGTCGCATTTCTGGAGAGTCTGACGCGTGGGCAGGGTGCGCGGCTTGGTCGTGCCATCCGCCAGGGGCCCTACGAGGCCCGGGGCGACTTTACGGCCATGCTGGACGCGCTGTCGGACACGCTGATGAGCGCGGCCCGGGTGAGCGTGAATGGCCCGCGCCGAGGCGCCTGTCCCGAGAGCCTGCGTGGCCGCGATCCGGCGGTGCTGCTGGATGCGGCCCGCCGAGTGACCGACGCCCGGGAAGCGGCACAGGACAACGTGAATCCGCAGCTCCTCCTCGCCGTCCTGGGCGAGCAGCTGGCGGAGATCCTGTGAGCCTTTCGCACCTCGACAGCGAGGGGCGCGCCCGTATGGTGGACGTGGGCGGCAAAATGGTGACGGATCGCACGGCGACAGCCTCAGGTTGTGTGCGAATGTCTGACACCGCGTTCGAGCAAGTGCGGGCGGGGGCTGTCAAGAAGGGTGACGTGCTGGCCGTGGCCGAAGTGGCCGGTGTCATGGCGGCCAAGCGCACGGCAGAGCTGATTCCGCTCTGTCACCCGCTCGGGCTCGACGACCTCAAGGTGGAGGCAGTGCTCGACCCCCAGCTTCCGGGGGTGCAGGTCCGCGCCACGGCGCGCCTCCAGGCGCGCACCGGTGTGGAAATGGAGGCGCTGACGGCAGTCGCCGTTGCGTGCCTCACGGTCTACGACATGGTCAAGGCCGTGGACCGCGAAATGACCATCGAACAGGTCCGCCTGGTGGAGAAGACCGGCGGTGCCTCAGGATATTGGAGCCGGCAGCAGGATGGCCGGCCGGACCAGGAGACACGGAACGATGACCACCGCTCGTAGTGGCCGCCGTAAACGCGCCTGGGTGCTGTTTGAGCGCCTCGTGGTGCGTGCCGGGCTCGTGATGTCCGCAGGGTTCCTGCTCAGCGCACTGGGGGGCTGGACCGAGGTTCGCGCGCGCGCCGTTGCCGATTCTGCGTCGGCCGCCCGTGACGCGCTCACCGCGCACATCGAGGGAAATTTCGACACCAAGTTCGACCGCGCCCAGGATGAAATGAGCATGGTGCTGGTGGAACTGCAGAGGACCATTGCCATCGACGCGTATGCGCGCCGTTACGGCATCAAGCACGATCTCGCCCGCGCCATCTATGACACGGCCCTGGACGAAGGGATCGACCCGCCGCTGGCGTTCAGGCTGGTGCAGGTGGAGAGTGATTTCCAGCGGCATGCCCGCAGTTCGGCGAATGCGCTGGGGTTTACCCAGGTGCAGCTCGCCACCGCGCATGCCTACGATCGCGATGCGACCGAGGCCGACCTGTTCGACCGTGACACCAACCTGCGGCTGGGATTCCGCTACCTGAAGGACCTGCTGCACCAGTTCGACGGGGATATGCACCTGGCCTTGCTGGCCTACAACCGGGGCCCGGCGCGGGTGGAGCAGATTCTCGCCGAGGGCGGCGACCCCCGCAACGGCTACGCCGGCACCATCCTCCGCCGTGCGCATCCGCCGGCGATGCCGCTGAGGGGAATGCCGAATTAGGGTCGCAAGTCACGAGTCGCAGGTCAAAAGTCGCAGGTCACAAGTCGCAGGTCACAAGTCGCAGGTCACAAGGCACAAGCGAGAGCCCCGAGAATAGTCCCCGGGGCTCTTCTGCTACAGCCTGTGACCTGCGACTTGTGACTTGCGACCTGCGACTTGTGACTTGTGACCTGCGACTCGTGACCCGCAACCCGCAACCCGCGCCCCCCTACCCCGGAATCCTGAGCTTCTGCCCGATCCTCAGATGTGCCTTCGTCGACAGCCCATTCGCCTTGCTCAGTGCGGATAGCGACACGCCATAACGATGGGCCACGCCGGTGAGTGTCTCGCCGGAGCGCACCACGTGGGTCCGCGACGCGGAACGGCTCGATGTTACCCGGCTGGCGCGTTCCACCGTAGTCTCGCCAATCCGGAGCCGCTGGCCGATCCGGATCCGGCTGGAGCGCAGGCCGTTCCAGCGCTCAAGAGCCGACACGCTCACGTGATAGCGCATGGCGATTCCCGACAGCGTCTCGCCTGCGCGCACCTTGTGGATCTGTACTTCCGGCGCAGCCGGCTCGGCCACGTTGTGCGCCACCACTACCGACATGGCATCATCGGCGGGGATGAGCAGCGTCTGGCCCGCACGCACATGCCCCTTGCGCCCCGGGTTGGCCTCGTAGAGCTGATCCGTGGTGATGCCATGCTGCCGGGCAATCGAGGCCACCGATTCGGACTTCCCAACCACATGCTTCCTGAACGAGACGTAGTCGCTCTCCGGCAATGAATCGAAGGCCGACTGCGTCGTCTCGCCGCGGCCTGGTGGCACCAGCACAACTGACCGGGTCTTTGGCGGCGTGACCAGTCGCAGGTATTCCGGATTCAGGTCGCGGATCGCCGCCATGGTGGTGTCGGAAAGCTGCGCGATCACGTCGAGCCCCGTCATGTCGGGTACCAGGACGGAGTCGGCGCGGAACGGCTCGGCGGTGCTGTCGATGCTGAAGCCGTACTTTGACGGCTCCTTGGCGATGAGGGCGGCGGCGATAAGCTTGGGGACGTAGTCCTTGGTCTCCCGGCGCAGCAGGCTGGTGTTATACAGCTTGAAGAAGGTGGCGTCAGAGTAGAGCGAATCATCATCCTCGCCATCGTCCAGCCGGGCCAGTCCGCGCCCCACGCGACCGGCACCCGCGTTATACGCCGCCGCGGCCAGGTACGGTGAGCCGAACCGGTCGCGCAGGTCCTTGAGATATCGCGCCGCGGCCAATGTGGCCTTGACCGGATCACGCCGGACATCCACCCAGGAATCGATGCGAAGGCCGTAGCCCCGGCCGGTGGGCGCCATGAACTGCCACATGCCCACGGCACGTGCCCGGCTCACCGCCCGATTGGAAAACCCGCTCTCGATCAGCGCCAGGTAGACGAGGTCCTCGGGCAGTTCCTGCGCGGCGAGGGCACCACGGATCATGTCCTCGTACTTCGGCAGCCGCTCCAGCCAGATCTCCATGCGCTGCCGGCCCGGCCCGGTGAAGAAGTCGAGGTAGTACTGCACCCGGTCGTGATTGTTGAAGGAGGTGACGTCGATGTCCCACGTGACCGATGCAGGCCCACCTGACCCATCGTCGTCGCTCCCGGCCGGGTGCGCCGTGGCAAGCTGCTCCAGCACCTCGGCGTCGGCGGCTGAGTCGGCGGCGACGGCAACGTCAGCATCGACCTCGGCGCTGACCGGGCGCTCATCACTGCGCGCTGCCGGCTGAGCCGCGTCCCGGGAGGCCTGTTCCTGCGTGACAGTGGATCCGTCAGCGGCCGCAGGCGCGGGTCCGGTCTCGCTCATGGTGCCTGCGGCTGGTGCGCAGGCTGCCAAGAGCAGGAATGCAACGATGGGGACTCGGTTCATCGCCGGCTCCTCACGATCCGCCTGATGGCGGCGGCCGCCCAGATGGTTTCGGTGCTTCTTCGGACCTGAAAGGCCCGCGACTTTTCGCAAATCGCTGTGCAATTGTCGGCAGGCCGGCCGGGGGCCGGGCTGCCTGTGAGATGCGTCAGGCCCGGAATCGGTTGCGCATCAGCGCATGAAGAAACGGTTGCCCAGAATCCGGTTGGTGGCGTGGAGAACGGCAAGGGCCGAGCCGCGGGCAAAGTCGTCATCCGTCAAATACGATCCAACGACCCGCTGGGCCTTGCCGTCGGCATTGACCGTCAGGGAGACAATGACAACCGTCGCGTCAAAGGCCCGCACCGCCTTGACACCCAGCAGCTCGAAGGTGACGGCCTTGTTGACGGCCGCCTCGAGCGCCTGCACCGTGGCATCCGCCGCACAGCGCAGTTCGCCGTTCTGCGAGGCCAGGCCCTCGCACTGCCCTTCATAGCGTTCGGTCTCTTTCCAGGTCAGCACCACACGCGCCCGGCACCGGCCGTTGGGCAGCCGGTCGAGCACAAACTCCGCGAACCGGAGGCGCTCCTGGAAGGGGGCGTTCGCGTCCATGTCAGCCGGAGTGAGCAAGCTTCAGGCCGAGTCGAAATGCACTTCGAGCTGGGGTCCCTGGGGGCGGGCTGCCTGGATGACATCCACCTCCAGGCGGGGCTGGCCGGCCTCGTCGGCGACAACGGCGATCAGCACCACGGCACCGTCGGCCAGGTCGATCTTGAGCTGGCGGAGGTCCGATCGCATGACCGCGTCCTGCAGGACGCTGCCGCGCAACTGGGCAAGGGTATCGGCCACCTGTCGGAGCTGCTGAAGGGAAAAATGCTGCGTCATGTCACTGTGCCTGA
>DASSOW010000011.1:0-4820 GCA_035700175.1 Gemmatimonadales bacterium
GCGTGTTCGGCCTCGATGCGGTCGAGTTTATCATTTTCTGGGCCGTGTCCATCATGGTCGGGCTCACCATCGGTGTGCTGCTGGACACGCCAGAGATCACCTTCATGCTGCTGGCCGTGGCGGCGGTGGCATATGCGTTCATCCGGCGGCGCGCCCTGAAGCAGCTCCCGGACCAGGTCACCGGCCGGGTCGGCGAGGAGCTGGCGCAGCTGCAGGAGGATCAGCAGGCCGCCACGGATTATTTCGAGCGGAAGATCGGCGAGCTGGAAGAGCGACTGGACTTTACCGAGAGAATGCTGGCGCGGGGGCAGGACGAGCGCTTGAAGGCGGAAAACTAGTCTCAGGTCGCAGGTCTCACGTGACTTGTGACTTGTGACTTGAGACCTGAGACCTGAGACCGAAGCTCACAACGGAGCCTACAATGGTCACACGAGATGACATCCAGTCCTGGCTCGACCGGCTGGATGGCGGCGGGCTGCACATCGAGGAACCGGAGCGGAACCTCTGGATCGTCACCAACGACGACGGCGCCGAAGTGGTGCTGAACTACGCCGAGCCCGTGATTATCCTGCGGGTACGTGTCATGGAAGCACCCGCGGATGAGGCCCGCAGGGCCGAGCTGTTCCGCGAGCTGCTCACGCTCAACGCCCATGACCTGGTGCACGGCTCCTATGGCCTCGAGGGTGACCATGTCGTCCTCACCGACACGCTCGAACTCGAGGACCTCGACTACTCCGAATTCGAAGCGAGCTTCGATTCGATGACCCTGGCCCTGGCGTCGCACATGTCCGCGCTGGCGCCCTACCGAGACAGGTGAGAGACGACGATGGGAATCTTTGACCGCTTCTCGACGCTGCTCCGGTCGAACATCAACGACCTCATCTCCCGGGCCGAAAATCCCGAGAAGATGCTCAACCAGCTGATTACCGACATGCGGACGCAGCTGGCCAAGGCCAAGACCCAGGTGGCCGGGGCCATTGCGGACGAGAAGAAGCTGGAAGCCGATGCACAGGCCATGAAGAAACAGGCCGAGGAGTGGGAGCGGCGCGCCATGCTGGCGGTGCAGGAAGGCCGGGACGACCTCGCCAAGCAGGCCCTTGGCCGCTACAACGAGAACCTCCAGGGCGCCCAGCAGCTGCACGAGACCTGGGTCAAGTCAAAGCAGGAAACGGAGGCCCTCAAGCTCTCGCTCCGCCAGCTCAACGACAAGATCGAGGAAGCCAAGCGCAAGAAGAACATCCTGATCGCGCGAGCCCGCCGGGCCGAGGCCCAGCAGCGCATCCAGCAGACCATGGCGGGGATGTCCGACAAGAGCGCCTTCGAGTCGTTCGAGCGGATGGCTGAGAAGATCGAGTCGAACGAACGGAAGGCCATCGCCGCCGCCGAACTGCACGAGGAGTTCACGGGCGACTCACTCGCCCGCCAGTTCGAGGTGCTGGAATATCACGGCAACGCCGACCAGCAGCTGCTCGAGCTGAAGCAGAAGATGGGGCTTCTCGGCGCCGGCTCCGGCAAGGACGCCAAGCGCCTGGGCAAGGGAGCGGAGGACGTGCAGGATGCGGAGGTGGAGGAAGAGAGGGATTAGGGGTTAGGGGTCAGGGGTTAGGGGCTGTAGTCCGGCGTCGTGTTACTATTCACGGCGCCGGATTTCATTTTGCTTTCTGGATGCCTGGCCCTTAATCCCTAATCCCTAGTCCCTAACCCCTATGTCCCAGCCCCGCTTCCTCATCCTTGCCGACGGCGACTTCAGTCCCATGACGTCGAAGACGGCCAACTCCATCATCCGCTTCCAGCCAGACCGGGTAGTGGCCGTGCTCGATAGGACGAAGGCGGGCCAGACGGTGCAGCAGGTGCTCGGCTTCGGGGGCGACACGCCGGTGGTGGGGTCCATGCTGGAGGGCCTGGAGCAGAAGCCCACCGCGGTCCTGATCGGCATTGCGCCGGCGGGTGGACGGCTGCCTGACACCTGGCGAGGCTGGCTGGCGGATGCACTCGACGCCGGCTGTGATATCTGGAGCGGTCTCCACACCTTCCTGGCCGACGATCCACTGCTGGTGGAGCGCGCGCGCGCCAACAACTGCCGGCTGCTGGACCTGCGCCGTCCGCCCACCGATCTCCCGATCGCAAGCGGCGCCGCCAAGCAGACTGATGCCTTCCGGGTGCTCACTGTGGGCACTGACTGTAACGTCGGCAAGATGACCGCACAGCTGGAGCTGGTGAAATCGCTGAATGCGCGCGGCGTGCCGACCCGGTTCGTTCCCACCGGACAGACCGGCATCATGATCGAGGGATGGGGCATCGCGGTGGATGCGGTGGTGGCCGATTTCATTGCCGGCGCCGCCGAGCGGATCACGCTGGAGGGCGCGCGCGATGCCGATATCGTGCTGGTGGAAGGGCAGGGAAGCATCAACCATCCCGGCTACTCCGGTGTGACGCTTGGCCTGCTGCATGGAAGCTGTCCTGACGCCATGATTCTCTGCCATCAGGCCACGCGGAAGTACATCGGCGACTACCGGCATGCGTCATGGCTCAAGATGCCGCCGCTATCCGAGTACGTCCGCCTCTATGAGACCGTCGCCGCGGCGATCCACCCGTCCCGAGTCGTGGGCATTGCGCTCAACACCTATGACCTCGACGACGCGGCGGCTCGCTCCGCTTGTGAGGCAGCCGCCCGCGAGACTGGCCTGCCTACGACCGATCCCGTCCGGTTCGAGGATGCGTCACTGGTGGAGGCCATCCTCGAGGCGCGGGAGTCGCGGGTGCGCCTGGCGAGCTAAAGAGTCGCGAGTCGCGAGTCGAGGGACGTCGGACGTGTCATTGCGAGCCCGCAAGGTTGCTTCGTCGGGCCCGTTGGGCCCTCCTCGCAATGACAGCTTGAGGCGAGCTCCGCGACCCGCGACCAGCGACCGTCTTTTTTCACCATCCTGCGCTCAATCGGTTGTCAAACCATTGATGCATTGACGTAGCATGGGGGGCGTGGACACCGTCCTTGCCCCAGTCCCGCGTGACCTGCCACTGGTCACCGCGCTGGCGTTGGCCGCGCCCGACCGCCTCTGCGGGGTGTGGCTTGACGCGGGCCGCCATGACATACCCTTCCCGGTGCGCATCTCCTCGCCGGGCGGCTGGCGGACTCTTCTCATCGGCTCCGACCTCGGCGCGCTGCTCGACGTGGTGGAGCAGGCGCTGGTGTGCGCGGGCGCCGGTCCCGTGCTGCTGGACGCCTCGGTCCTGCGCGCGGCGCGTGCGTTGGAAGTCCATCACGGCCCGGAAAGCTCCTGCCTCGAACTGGATGGTGTCTCGCCCGAGACTTTGCTCGCGTCGTCACGTCCTGCGTGCCACAGCCAGATTCGCTATCTCGGTTGACCTCCGTGACGGGCCATCCGTAGGTTTCGGCCCTTCGCCATTCGTCCAGGATGTCCCGGGAGTCGCCGTGGTGCTGCCAGTGATGCTATTGCCCCAATGGGTGGAAGACCTTGCCGGACTGTTCGGCACCGAGGGAACGGTCATTCTTACGAATGCCGCCCGCGTGGTGGGGATCTGGGTGCTGGCGTGGGTGGCGCTCACGGCTGTCCGTCTGGTGGCGGCCCGCATCGAAGCGGCGGTCAACGACCAGGACGACACCTTCACCACGGCGCGCGAGAAGCGGGGCCGGACCATTTCCCAGCTGGTCCGTGGCGTCGGTCGTATTGTGGTCTTCGTGGCCGCAGTATTGCTCACCCTGAATATTTTCATCAACATCGCGCCCATCCTGGGCGCCACCGCCATCCTTGGTCTGGCCGTCTCCTTTGGCGCCCAGAGCCTGGTCAAGGACGTGATCACCGGCTTCTTCATGCTGCTGGAGGACCAGTTTGGCGTGGGAGACGTGATCGAGGCCGCGGGGAAAAGCGGGTCGGTCGAGGCCCTGTCGCTGCGGGTAGTCAAGCTCAGGGGGCTCGATGGCACCCTCCACATCATTCCCAATGGGGAAATCACGTCGGTCAGCAACATGACGCGGGGCTGGTCGCGTGCGGTGCTGGAGATCGGGGTGAGCTATGAGGCCGATCTCGACAAGGCGCTGGCTGCGTTCCGGGATGAGGCACGAATGTTCTCGGAGAGACCGGAATGGCGGGCCAAGCTGGATGCGCCGCTCGAAGTCCCGGGCATCGAGAAGCTCGCGGCCGATTCCGTCATCATCCGGGTGCTGGCACGGACCCGTCCCGGGCTGCAGTGGGAAGTGGCGCGGGCGTTCCGCCTCGCCATCAAGAAGCGGCTGGACGATGAAGGAATAGAGATTCCCTTCCAGCAGCAGACCGTGCATCTCCGGCTGGGATCTTCAACGGACGAACTGGCCCGGGCCGCCGAGACGGTGGTGCGGGGCATTCGCAAGGCCGACACCACATGAACCTCCGGCTCTTCAACACGATGGCGCGCGCAGTCGAGCCGTTCGTTCCTGTCGAGCCGGGGCGGGTGGCGCTCTACGCCTGCGGTCCCACGGTGTACAACTACGCCCACATCGGCAACTTCCGCACCTTCCTCTTCGAGGACCTGCTTCGCCGCTGGCTGGAGGCGAGCGGCTACGACGTCTTCTACGTCATGAACCTCACCGACGTGGACGACAAGACGATCAAGGGGGCAGGGCAGGGCGGCGTCCCGCTTCGGCAGTATGTCGAGCGCTACATCACGGCTTTTCACGAAGACCGGCACTATCTCCGCATTCGTGATGCCTCGGTCTACTCCCGCGCCACCGACTACATCGCGCCAATGATCACGCTGGTGCAGGGGCTGCTCGACAAGGGCATTGCCTATGTGGGCGACGACGGCTCGGTCTATTTCGCGATCGC
>DASSOW010000012.1:0-8647 GCA_035700175.1 Gemmatimonadales bacterium
CGCTGCCGCCGGTGGGCGTCGGGTAGATGTAGTGGTCGATCAGATTCAGGAAGCCGCCGACTTCGGCGCTTACCCGGTTGGAGGCGACCCGGAACGACAAGTCGGTGTTCCAGGAGTGTTCGTTGGCCAGCGTTGAGTCGCCCCGCTCGAATCGCACCGTCCCTTCATGCACGCCGTTGGCGAAGAGCTCGAACGCGCTCGGCGCGCGGAAGCCGCGCCCGATGTTGAGCACGAGCGCCGTCCGCTCCGATGTGTGAAGGAGTGCGCCCAGGCTGCCGCTGACCGCGCTGTAGTTACGGCGCTGGGTCGTGACGCCAAGGCGGTTGTCGGCATGGACGTCGAGCCGGCGCAGGTCACCGCGAAGGCCGAAGCTCAGTTCCCAGCGCGCGACCGATGCCTGTTCCGAGAGATAGAGGCCGCCGGAGAGCACCCGGTTGGCGGGCACCAGCACCTCCTCGCCGTACGTTCCGAGACCGCTCCGCTCGCCGCTGACGCCCACGATGCCGGAAAACGGTCCGACCGCAGGGTGGTGCAGGCGGACATCGCCGGTCCAGCTCTGCGTCCGCAGGCCAAGGGCCACGTCGGTGGCGCCGTCTTGCTCGAATTCGCGCCGGTTGTTGCGTTCGTAGCCGGCGCTGACATCCACGTGTGATTCGCCGACCGGCAGCATCGCGGTGAGATGTACGCGATCCTCGCCTATTCTCTGAAAGGGAGTGGCGCCGGGCTCCTCCGCGGGGTCTTCGTGGATCTCGAGCCGTTCATCGCGGTGCGCGTACGTGAGCGCGGTGGAACCCCAGCCGCCCCGAAGCCCGGCTGACGCCTCGCCGCCGATGGTGCGCAAGCCGCTATTGGCGAGCTGTCCATCGGGTGTTCGCACATCGCCACCCTGGCGTGCGGTACCGGACACCCGGAAGCCGAATCCGGCGTCGGCGCCCTCGAGCGCGAGGGTGCCCGCCGGCATTTCATTGTTCGTTGCATAGCTCGCTGCGGCGCGGCCCCTCACGAATGACGGCTTTCCCAAAGCGTCGGGCAGCGGGCGCCCCACCACGTTGATCACCCCTCCCAGCGCGTCCGAGCCGTAGAGCACGCTTGCCGGCCCGCGGATGACTTCGATGCGTGCGGCATCCGCCGTCTCGATGCTGGGACCGTGCTCATCGCCCCATTGCGCCGTCTCCATTCGCTGGCCGTCGGCCAGAACCAGCACCCGGTTGGAGGTGAGTCCGCGAATGACGGGCTTGCCGATGCCTGCGCCGGTACCCACGCTCCGCACGCCCGGAAGACTGCTTGCCGTTTCTCCCAGAGCGGGCGCGCCGGTGATGGCGAGATCCGCCGAGCCAAGAACGGCGGTGGGCTGCGGCGAATTGAGCGCCGTGGTGGCGAGCGGTGACGCCGTCACCTGTACGTCGGGCAGCTCGACCAGTGATGGCTCCAGGGCCACGTCGAAGGTGACATCGCTGTCCTCGACGCGGAGGCGGAACACCTTCGGCGCATAACCGACCATGGCGAATGACAGGCCGTATGAGCCGCGAGCCACGCCCGCAAACTCATACTGCCCCTTGCTGTCGGTGGTGGTGATGCGACCTGTCTCGACCAGTGACACGCGGGCGCCGACCAGAGGAATGGAGTCGCGTCCCATCACGGTTCCCTGGATGGTAGCCGCGGGTGGCACGGAGGATGGCGCACCCGCGGCGAGCGCGAGCGCGAGCAGAACTGGATGCATGATGCCCTCTCTCTGGGCGTGACGGATGCGCGCCGCACCAGGTTCTGTCGAGGAGCTGGCGTCGGCGCGAGCCTGGGTTCGGGTCAGGCGAGAGAGGGCGGTGGTCCGCGGGCGTGGAGCTGAGAAGCAGGGGAAGCGGCGGCCGGGGCGGCGGGCTCGGGCAGCCTGGGGGCTGAACGCGGCAGCAGTGTCGCCAGGTCGGCCGCATGGACGTCGGCAGAGCGCGCCAGCGTCGGAAGTGGCGCACCAAGGGTGCATCGCTCCGCGTGGGTGGTGCTGCCGGGATCCGACAGGTGGGTGCCCTGCACCTGCATGCGGCCGTGCAGGTGATGCAGCGCCGCATCCACCACTGGCAGCCCGCTTCCGCCTCCCATGATGAGGAGGCTGAGAATCAGCGCGCTGAGCCGGGAGATGCAGGTGCGGGACATCGAGGGAAGATAGTCGCAAGTCGCAGGTCGCATGACTTGTGACTTGCGACCTGCGACTCTTCAGTCCCCTCCAGGCCTCCGCACCGGCCCTTCCACCGGCAGCAGGAACCAGAAGGTGCTTCCGCGGCCCGGAATCGAATCCACGCCGATCGTCCCGCCGTGCATCTCCACGAAACTGCGACAGAGCGCCAGCCCCAGCCCGGTCCCCTGCTGCTGCCGGTTGAGCGCGCTCTCCACCTGGCTGAATTCCTGGAACAGCTTGTCCCGGTCTTCGGGCCGGATGCCGATGCCGTTGTCCAGCACCGACACCCACACGACCTCGCGTGACATGTACGGCTGTTCGTCGCCCGCGCGGTCCGCGGGCACCGGCAGCGGTGCCCGGGTCCGCACCGCCTGCACGGTGATTTCACCCTCGTCAGCCGTGAACTTCGACGCATTGGAGAGCAGGTTGAAGAGCACCTGCCGGACCCGTACGCTGTCGGCCTGGATGCTGTAGTCCCGTTCGGGATCGAGCTCCACGGTGCAGCGCTGGTGCTTGGCGGAGCGCAGGCTCGCGGTATCGGCGACGGCGCCCTGGATGGCCTGGCGGATGTCCATGGGGCTGACGTCGAGTGTCATCCGGCCGGCTTCGATCTTGGAGAGATCGAGCACGCTGTTGATGAGTCCCAGGAGGTGCCGTCCGTTGCGCAGGACCGACTCGAGGAAGTCGGCCTGCACCTCGTTCACCTCACCCACCTGGCCCGAGCGCAGCAGGTCGCTGAAGCCGATGATGGCGTTGAGCGGCGTGCGCAGTTCATGGCTCATGTTGGCGAGGAATTCGCTCTTGAGCTGGGTGGCCCGCACCAGCTCACGATTCTTGACCACCAGGGCCGCTTCATTCTGCCGGCTCGCTTCCAGGCCGGCGGTGCGGTCCAGCGCCACCATGACCTGGTCGCCCAGCACCTGCAGCAGCTGGAGGTCATGCTCGGTAAACGCCTTGCCATCGCGCCGGTTGTAGGCGGCCACCGTCCCCAGCACCACACCTGACGCCCGGAGCGGCGCAATCGCGGCGGTCCGGAGCTCCGCCGACACCGATGCCTCCTTGTACGTCCGCGCATCGTGGTCCACGTCATTGGCCAGCAGTGGCTGGTCGTGGGTCACCACCCAGCCAAGGAGCGAACCGTCCACCGGCAGCAGCATCCCGCGCGCCGCGGCAAGCTGGCCGCCGGCCGCCACCATCTTCAGGAAGCGTCCCTCCTCTACCACGATCGTCACCGCGCCGCTCTCGGCCTCGAGCAGGTCCGCCGCCGCAAAGGCGACTTCCTGCTGCAGGTCACCGAGGCTGCGGTTGGAGAGCAGGGTCTCGCCGATCTGCCGCAGCCGCTCCAGCTCGCGATTGCGCGCGTCCGATGAGGTGAGTGCGGCACGGAGGGCATGATGCTGCTGCTCGGCGAGCCGCTGCCCCCGCCGAAGCGCCGTAATGGTGACCGCCACGGCGGCGATGACGAACAGCAGCGTGATCCCATCGCGCGCATTGAAGGCGGCGAGCAGCGCCGCCAGCCAGAGCGCCACGGTGAGCGTCAGCAGCGGGCGGAGCGTACGGAGCCAGTCGACAAGCGTGCGGTCGCTCATGGGCGGTCGGTCAGGAGCTCATGGAAGACGGTCTGGCCGGTGTCGAGCATGCGCCGAAGATAGGGGCGGCAGAGTCCACACTGGCCTCCGCAGCCGGTTTCCTCCACCAGTTGCTCCAGGGTCCACTGGTTGGCCCGCGCCCGTGGCAGCAGGTCGGCGAAGCTGGTGCGCCGGCAGAGGCAATGGGTGATCGTTATGTCGGGCGACGGTCCGCTCACGGATTGGTAGGGCGAAGATCGAGTTCGCTCACCAGCGCGCGCGCCGGCAGCGCGAGGGCCGCCAGCACCACATCCGCCACATCCTCCGGCGCCATGATCTTCCGGTCCTTGCCGTACATCGTGGGCTCCTTCTGCAGGAGCCGGGTGTCCACGCTGCCGGGGCAGATGCTGATGACCCTGATATCGTCCTTCCGCACTTCCAGCATGAGCGACTTGGCAAAACCGAGCACTGCGTGCTTGGATGCGGTATAGGCGGCTCCGCCGACGAAGCCGTTCTTGCCGGCGAGACTGGCGATGTTGACGATGGCGCCGCGGCGCCGCTGCCGCATGCCGGGGAGCACGGCCCGTGTCATGATGAAGAGTCCGCGCACGTTGGTGGCCATGGTCGCGTCCCAGTCTTCGAGCGTGAGCTCGGCAAAGGGCCGGATCCGCATGATGCCGGCGTTATTGACCAGGACATCCACCGGCCCCAGGTCGTCTTGCACCTGCTGGACCAGCGCCCCCACTTCGTCGGGATTGGCGACGTCGGCGGAGCGGCCGGAGGCCTCGGCGCCGGAGGCGCGCAAGTCGGCCACGAGGGCCGACACGTTCTGCGCCGAGCGGGCGCAGACGCCCACACGGTAGCCCGCGCTCGCGAGTGCGAATGCGATGGCGCGGCCGATGCCTTCGGTTGCGCCGGTGACCACTGCGGTCTGGGGTTGTGTCATTCCTGCAACTTAGTGCGATGCGGTGCCGGGCGCCCCGGGGCTGCGCCCCAGCAGCTGGGCCACGTCCCGCTGCAGCGAGGCGAGCTGCTCCATGAGCTCGCGGTGCCGGCTTGCGTCGGAACGATCCTGCCGGCTGGTGAAGCTGAGGATCCCGTTGGGCGCGAGCGTCACCGCCTCCACTTCGGAGAGCGAATCGAAGCCGCGCTCGTGGGCCGTGACCAGCAGCTCCGGGATGGTAATGCGGTAATGATCGAGGTTCTTCATTTCCGGGTGGCCGGCGCGCCAGAGCAGCACACCGCTGCCCTCGCCGCGGAGCGGTGCGTCGGGCCGGCGCCAGAGCAGGCGGATCACCAGGGCATTGATGGCGAGCAGCGCCAGGCCGCCGATCAGGCCGCCGGAGAGCGATGTGTCATTGCCGATGATGGCGTTCTGCACCGTATTGGAGATGAGCAGCAGCACCACGAGGTCAAAGGCGTTCATCTGTGCCAGCACGCGTCGCCCCATGGCCTTGAGGGCGAGGACGAGCACGACATAGACAATGAGGGGCCGGACAACCTTTTCCGCCAGCGAGACATGCCCGCTGCCGATGCCGAACTGGAACAGGTTCGTGGCCAGGTCCTGCAAGGTTCCCGACATGCCGACTCCCGGGTAGGCGTTAGGATTCCGTCATGACGATTCCGCTGGGACGAGCCGGCCGGATGCAGCCCGGCAACCGCCCGGAGACCTGGCGCGGCCGCTTTCAGGCCATGCGCCACGTGCCCCGGCTCCTGAAGCTGGTATGGCAGACGGCACCACGCTACGCCGTCGGCGTGATCCTCCTCCGCCTCATGGGTGGTGCCATCCCGATAGGGATGCTGTGGATCGGCAAGCTGATCGTGGACGGCGTGGTGGCGGCGGTTGAGGGGCGCGCCGCCGGTGTGCCCGCCGACTGGCACTACCTGGCGCTGCTCCTTGCGGGGGAGTTTGGCCTGGCGCTCCTCGCTACCGTCGCCAGCCGCACCAGTTCGCTGCTCGAGAGCCTCCTGGGCGACCTCTTTGCCAATGAGACGAGCGTCCGGCTCATGCGCCACGCCGCGCAGCTGGACCTGGAACAGCTGGAAGACGCCGACATCTATGACCGGCTGGAGCGGGCCCGCCGCCAGACGGTCGGGCGCCTCGCCCTGGTGACCCTGCTTCTTGGCACGGTGCAGGACCTCGTGACGCTTGCCTCGATCACGGCCGCGGTGGCCATCTACGTGCCCTGGCTGCTGCTCCTGCTGCTCGTCGCCGTGCTCCCGTCATTCCTGGGCGAGACCCACTATGCGTCGCTCGGCTATTCGCTGGTGTTCTCGTGGACGCCGCAGCGCCGCCAGCTCGACTACCTTCGCTACATCGGCGCGAGCGACATCTCGGCCAAGGAGCTCAAGCTGTTCGGCCTCTCGGAATTCTTCGTGGGTCGCTACGACAAGCTCTCACGGGAATTCTACGAGGCCAACCGGCGACTCTCCATCAAGCGCAGTTCGGTGTCGGTGGCGCTCAACGCGCTCGGCACCCTGGGCTACTACGCCGCCTACGCCATCATCATCTATCTCGCGGTCATCCAATATCGCTCACCGGCCGGCATCATCACCATCGGCACCCTCACCTTCCTGGCCGCGAGTTTCCGCCAGAGCCGTGACCTGCTGCAGCGGGTGCTGCTCGCGCTGGTGACGCTGCTCCTCGGCACGGTGCAGGACCTCGTGACGCTCGCCTCGATCACGGCCGCGGTGGCCATCTATGTCCCATGGCTGCTGCTCCTGCTGCTCGTCGCCGTGCTACCGTCATTCCTGGGCGAGACCCACTATGCGTCGCTCGGCTATTCGCTGGTGTTCTCGTGGACGCCGCAGCGCCGCCAGCTCGACTACCTCCGCTACATCGGCGCGAGCGACATCTCGGCCAAGGAACTCAAGCTCTTCGGACTGTCGGAATTCTTTGTCGGTCGCTACGACAAGCTCTCACGGGAATTCTACGAGGCCAACCGGCGACTCTCCATCAAGCGCAGCTCGGTGTCGGTGGCGCTCAACGCGCTCGGCAC
This sequence comes from Gemmatimonadales bacterium, assembly GCA_035700175.1. Classification (GTDB taxonomy): domain Bacteria; phylum Gemmatimonadota; class Gemmatimonadetes; order Gemmatimonadales; family GWC2-71-9; genus CAMLHP01. The sequence continues at coordinate 6,738 of DASSOW010000012.1, forward strand.
CCTCGGCTACTACGCCGCCTACGCCATCATCATCTATCTCGCAGTCATCCAATATCGCTCGCCGGCCGGCATCATCACCATCGGCACCCTCACCTTCCTGGCCGCGAGCTTCCGCCAGGGCCGGGACCTGCTGCAGCGCGTGCTGCTGGCACTGGCCCAGGTGTACGAGCAGAGTCTCTACCTGGACGATCTCTTCGGCTTCTTCGAGATCGTGCCGAGAATGACGTTGCCCTCCCAGCCGAAGCCGGTGCCCACGCCGATCCGGACCGGATTCGTGTTTGAGAATGTGGGCTTCCGGTATGCGGGCCAGGAGCGATGGGCGGTGCAGGGACTCTCGTTTACCCTGGCGCCCGGCGAGCGTCTGGCACTGGTGGGCGAGAACGGCGCCGGCAAGACCACGCTCGCCAAGCTGCTGGTGCGGCTCTACGACCCGAGCGAGGGCCGCATCCTGCTCGATGGCGTAGACCTGCGGGAGTATGACGTGGAGAGTCTCCGGCAGAACGCTGGCGTCATCTTCCAGGACTTTGTGCGCTATGACTTCATGCTGAGTGAAAACGTAGCCGTGGGTGACATCAGCCGGCTCGACGACCAGGGCCTCATCCAGGAATCCGCGCGCCGCAGTCTTGCCGACTCGGTGGCCGAGCGGGTGGGCGGATATGAGCGGATGCTGGGGCGGCGGTTCGAGGGCGGCGCTGATCTGTCGGGCGGTGAATGGCAGAAGGTCGCGCTGGCACGCGCCTACATGCGCGACGCCCAGCTGCTGGTGCTGGACGAGCCGACCGCGGCGCTCGACGCGCGGGCGGAATACGAGGTCTTCCTGCGGTTCTCCGAGCTGACCAAGGGAAAGATGGCAGTGCTCATTTCCCACCGTTTCTCTACCGTGCGCATGGCCGACCGGATCCTGGTGCTCCAGGCGGGCCGGCTGATCGAGGAAGGCACCCACGATGCGCTGGTGGCGGCGGGCGGGGTGTATGCGGACCTGTTCCAGCTGCAGGCGGCAGGGTATCGGTAGGCGGACAGGGCGGACAGGGCGGACGGGACGGACAAGGCGGACGGGACGGACAGGGCGGACGGGACGGGACGGACGGCTGAAATTGGCACAAGTTGCGTGATTTGGATTGGGCAGCCCACGAGCGTTCCCATAGCTTCTCGTCATGCAACCGTACGAACAGCTCGCCGCGTGGCAGCGTGCTCATGCCATGACACTGGTGGTCTATCGCGTGACGGAGTCGTGGCCGACTTCGGGACGCTACAACCTGACCGCTCAGACCAGGCGCGCCTCGGTTTCTGTGCCAACCAATATCGCCGAAGGCTCTGCCAAGCGGGGCAAGCGTGAGTTCCGGCGGTATCTCGATATTGCGCTCGGCTCCCTGGCTGAGGTGAGCTACCTGCTTCGCCTCGCACGTGATCTGTCCTTGCTATCCGAAGCGGCTTGGGTGGAAGCGGAAGGTGCGCGGGATGCCGCCGCCAGAGTGACCTGGTTGCTCTATCGTTCAATGGAATCCTGACGCCAGTCCGCCCCGTCCGCCCCGTCCGCCCCGTCCGCCCCGTCCGCCCTGTCCGCCCCGTCCGTCCCGTCCGCCCTGTCCGTCCCGTCCGCCCTATTTGACATCTCTCCATTCCCGCCGCACTATCAAAATCCCTCTATCCGCAGGAGGTACCGGCCATGAAGGTCTATGGCACCGATGCCATCCGAAACGTGGCGTTCGTGGGACATGGCGCCAGCGGCAAGACCACGCTTGTGGACGCCCTGGCCTTCGTCTCCGGCGCGAGCCGCCGCCACGGCGCCATCAAGGACGGCACCACCCTCACCGACTACTCTCCCGACGAGATCGAACGCCAGCATTCCATCAGCCTGGGCCTCGGCTTCGCCGAGTGGATGGATACCAAGATCAACATGATCGACACCC
>DASSOW010000013.1:0-8011 GCA_035700175.1 Gemmatimonadales bacterium
TCTCCAGGACGTCATGGCCACCGTCAGTGAGCAGGTGGAGTCATGGCGCGGCCGCATTGCCGAGGCGATGCTGCGCTGGGAAGGCGAGGGCTACACCGTGAGCCGCCTTGCCGCGCTTCTCGACCAGGAGCTGTCGCACGATCCCGCCGCCGATCTCGCGACCTTTGAGCGTGACGTGCTCCGGCTCCGGCAGTTGCGTACCGAAATCGAGGCGTTGGCGCCCGACCTCGCCGACTCCGCGGTGCTGCGCGATCCCGACCAGATCGATGCCGCCGAGGCGCTGCGCGAGCAGGCGGAAGCCGGCAGCGAGCCGCTGCCCGGCCCGTCGCCGCACTGGAGCATGGACACGTTCATCGAGGGGCAGGGCAACCGGGTGGCGGTGCGCGCGGCGCGGGCCGTCATCGACGACCCCGGCACGCGTTACAACCCGCTTGTCATCGTCGGCGCTACCGGTAACGGCAAGACACACTTCCTGCATGCCATTGGCAATCTGCTCATGGCTGCCGGCCACGTGGTAGCGTGCAGCAGTGCTCATGCCTTCGTGGACGAGCTCATCGCGTCGCTCGAGCAGGAGCGCGTGCCGCGCTGGCGGTCCCGCTGGCGTCGTCCCGACATGCTGCTGCTCGATGACATCCAGCTGCTCGCCGGCAAGGAGCGCTCCCAGGAGGAACTCTTCCTGCTGTTCAACGAGTACCAGGAGCAGCAGAAGCAGATGGTCTTCACCAGCGCGCTCCCCCTCGCCCAGCTCGAGGGAGTCGAGTCCCGGTTGCTTACCCGGTTCGAGGGGGGCCTCGTCGTTGAGCTGCCGGCGCCGGACCACGAACTGCGCCAGCGTGCCATCGAGCGGCTGCTCGCGGCCCGTCTCGAAGTGGTGGATCCGGAGCTCTCCAGTTACGTCGCCTCGCGCCCTGCCGAGTCCATGCGCGCCACGCTGGGCCTGGTGCAGCGCGTCCTGCACGACGCTGAGGCGCGAAGCGTGCCGCCCACCGCGATGGCCGCGCGGGACGCTCTGGAAGGCAGCAACGGCCGACCCGCCGCCCGGCGTGCATCGAGAGTGCGGTCGAGTGGCGTGGTGCCTGGTGGTGCCGGCGCCATGCGGAACCAGGAGAAGATGATCTGGACCTGGCCGGATCTTTCGTCACGCCTCATCGAGGAGTGGCGCTGATGGCCATCAAGGGCAGTCTCTCGGAGGCGAGTCTCCCGGATGTCATCCAGCTGCTGGCGCTGGGGCGGCGCTCCGGATGCCTGGCCGTCGCCGACCGCCAGAACTTCGGCTACATCTACTTCGAGGACGGACGCATCATCTTCGCGTCCATCGTGAATCGTCGCGACCGATTGGGCGACCTGCTCGTCCGGAACGGCAAGCTCTCGGCGGACCTGCTCGCCAAGGCGGTGGACATGCAGGCGGCCAGCCCGGAGCGCCGCATCGGCCAGATTCTCCTGGAACTCGACGCCATCACGCCCGAGGCCCTGCGCGAATTCGTGGGACTGCAGATCGAAGAGGCGGTCTACTTTCTCTTCACCTGGACCAGCGGGACCTTCAACTTCGAGGCGGGGGTCAGGCCGGAGGAGCAGGACCTGCTGGTGTCCATCAATCCCGAGAGCCTGCTGCTGGAGGGCGCCCGGCGGGTGGACGAGTGGAGCCTCATTGCCAAGAAGATCCCGTCCTTTGACCTCATCTTCACCGCCGATCCGTCACGCATCGCCGGGAGTGAGGTCACCCTGAGCCCGGTGCAGGAACGCATCCTTCCACTGCTCGATGGCACGCGCGACGTCCAGCAGGTCATGGAAGAATCGGGTATGGTGGAATTCCAGGTGGGGCAGGCCATCTTCGGCCTCCTGTCCGCCGGATTTGCCCATCGCACCGGCTCCTCGAAAGCATCATCGGTGCCGCGCGCCAGCGACTCGCGCGTCGAGGAGCACCGCAATCTCGGCATTGCCTTCTTCCGGACCGGGATGCTGGACGAGGCCGAACGGGAATTCCGCCGCGTCGCGGACCTGCGCCCCAGCGAAGCCGCGGCGCCCTTCCACCTCGGGCTGATCGCCTCGCGCCAGGGGCGCTGGGCCGAGGCTGCGGATGCCTTCCGTACCTGCCTTGAAAAGGGCGGTCCGCGTCCCGTAGCGCTGCACAACCTGGCGGTGGCGCTCGAGCAATTGGGCCAGCTCGATGAGGCCGAGCGCGCGATGGCCGATGCGGCGAGCCGGGCGCGGGAGGACGCTCGCATCCAGCTGGGCTGGGGCCTGGTGGCGCTGAGGCGCGGCGACGACAATGCGGCCAGCTCTCGCCTTGCGCGCGCGCGCGAGCTGCTGGGCGATCACGCTCCCCCGGCCATCTGGTACTGGGCCAGCGCGCTTGCCGCGGCGGCCGCCGATCGGCCTGATATTGCCCGCGGCATCGCCGAGGAGGGCGCCAGGGCGCATCCCGCCAACGCCATTCTGCGCAACAACCTCGCCGTACTGCTGGAGCACGACGGTGATGCCGCGGGCGCCGAGCAGTTGCTGCGTGCCGCCCTCGCTGACCAGCCTGGCGTTCCCCAGGTTTCCAAGAACCTGGGCGACCTCTGCTACCGGAGCGGCCGGTACGACGAGGCAGCCAGCATGTTCGAGCGAGCGGCCAAGCTCGACGCCGAGCTCGGCGACGACCTGTACTTCAAGCTCGGCAACATCGCGTTCAAGCGACGCGATACCGCCAAGGCGCGCGAGTGCTGGGAGCGGGCGGCCGAGCTCAACCCCGCCCACCAGCTGGCGCGCGCCAATCTCGACATGCTGGACGCTGCCACGTGAGCATGGACGACGCCGCCTTCGCCCGGCTACTCGGCAGCGTCTCCAGCGCTGTCGGGCTCACGCTCGATGCCTACAAGGACAAGTGCATCCGCCGCCGGGTCGCCGTGCGGATGCGCGCTTGCGGCGCGCGCACCTATGACGAATACCGGGACCTGGTCGGGCGTACGCCGGGTGAGCTGGATCGTCTGCGGGATGCCCTGACGATCAACGTCACCCGGTTTTACCGTAACCCCGACGCCTGGCAGGCGCTGGCCACGAAGTTTCTGCCCGCGCTCTGGAGCGCACACGAGGGTCGCCTGCTCGCATGGAGCGCCGGCTGCGCCTCCGGTGACGAGCCCTACACCATGGCGATGCTTATTGCCGAGCGGTGCCGGCTCGCAGGACACCCGGATTGGCTCGGCCGCGCCACCGTCCATGCCACGGATGTGGACCGGGTGTCGCTGGAGCGCGCGCGCGCGGGTCGCTACCGGCAGGAGGCATTCCAGGACCTTCCGCTGCCCCTCCGCGAGCGCTACACGGAGCTGGCGGGCGAGGAACGCGCGGTCGTGCCGGCGATTCGGGACCGCGTGGTCGTCTCCGAGCTTGACCTGAGCAGCGGCCGGACGCCTGCCACGCGCTACCAGCTGGTTGTCTGCCGCAACGTCGTCATCTACTTCGACCGCCCGCTCCAGGAGCGCCTCTTCCTGCTCTTCGCACAGCACCTCTCCAACGATGGCCTCCTGGTGCTCGGCAAGGTCGAGACACTGCTGGGTCCAGCCAGGGATCTCATGGAACTGGTGGACGTGCGCGAGCGCATCTATCGGCGGCGCGCGTGAGCGAGGTCATCGTGCGGGTCGCGGAGCTCGGGGTCGGCCGGCTGGACGATGAGCTGGTGACCATCGGGCTGGGAAGCTGCGTCGCCATCATCCTGCACGACGCTCAAGCCGGGGTGGGCGGGCTCGCGCACATTCTCCTGCCCTCACCTGCGCTCAGCCGGCCCACCGACGGCCGGCCGGGCAAGGTGCCCCAGACGGCGGTGCCGGAGCTGCTGAGCCAGATGCGGGCGTTGGGAGCGCGCACTAACCGGGTGACGGCGCGGCTCGTCGGTGGTGCCAGCATGTTCGCATCGCTCAATGCTCCGGGCACCATCCAGATGGGTGAGCGCAACGTGGTGGCATCCCGGCAGGTCCTGGCCCAGCATGGGCTCGCCATCACGGGCGAGGCAGTTGGTGGTGATTACGGTCGCACGGTGCGGCTGCGCACCTCGGATGGCCGCGTCGAGGTTTCCTCGGTGATGCATGGGACCGCCGAGCTCTGAGCGCGCCACGGTGCTCGTGGCCGACGACAGCCCCTTCTTCCGCCGGCTGCTCACCGACGTGGTGAACGGCTCAGGCGACTTCCAGGTCTGCGGCACGGCACGGAACGGCGTTGATGCGCTGGAGAAGGTGCACGGGTTGCTGCCGGACTTCGTGCTGATGGACCTGGAGATGCCGCAACTGGATGGGCTCGCCGCCATTGGCTACATCATGTCCGAGGCGCCCCGGCCCGTTGTGGTGGTAAGTGCGTATGCGGGCTCCGGCACCGCGGCCGCGATTCGCGCGCTCGAACTTGGCGCCGTCGACCTGGTGGCCAAGGACGAGGATCGCTCGGCCGAGGCCACTGCCCGCTTCGGCCAGCGGGTCGTCGCTGCCCTGCGCGCCGCGCGCGAGGCCGACATCCACCGGCTGCCGATGCTCGCCCGGCCACTGCGTGGCGCGCCTCCCTCGCCGGCGTTCGCGGCGCTCCCGGGCCGGGCCCGGTTCGCCGTCGGTATAGCTGCGTCCACCGGCGGGCCGCGAGCTCTCGCGGAGATCGTCCCGCGGCTGGCCACCGGGCGTAAGGCGGCGGTGCTCATCGTCCAGCACATGCCACCCAAGTTCACCCGGAGCCTCGCCGAGCGGCTCGCGGTGCAGAGCCGCTACGCAGTGGTGGAAGCGGAGCAGGGAACACCTGTGCTGGAGAACACCGCCTACGTAGCGCCCGGCGATTACCATATGCTGGTGCGTCACGCGGAGGGCGGAGCCACCATTGCCCTGGAACAGGGGCCGTCGGTCTGGGGCGTGCGCCCAGCTGCCGATCCGCTCTTCCGGTCGCTGGCCGCGTTGTTCGGGCCCGCTGCCATCGGCATCGTGCTCACGGGCATTGGCCGGGATGGTGCTGCGGGGCTTCGGGCCATGCATGACAGCGGTGGACTCGGCATCGCACAGGATCGCGCGAGTGCCGTCATCTACGGCATGCCGAATGCGGCGCGCCTCGCGGGTGGCGCCGATCTCGTCCTGCCGGTGGATCGCATGGCGGCGGCGGTCGACGCTGCCCTGGCGAGGATGGCAGCGTGATGACGCGCTTCCTGGTGGTGCATGTCGCTGGCCGCGCCGTCGGGCTGCCGGTGGAGCACCTCGAGGCAGTTACCAGCCCGGGTGAGGTCGTCCCGGTGCCCAGCCAGGAACCGGCCATGCGCGGCGTCGCGACTCTGCGTGGCGCAGTGCTGCCAGTGGTACATCTCGGTGCACTGCTGGACGGCGGACGCTGTCCCGAGGTCCATACTGGTGCGGCCGTGGTCGTCACGGTGGCCGCGCAGCGATTCTGCCTCGAAGTCGACGATGCCGAGGTGGTCCAGAGTGGTGAATTGCTGCCGCTGCCGCGTGAGCGGGCCCTGCCATGGGCCGGTGCGTTGGTGCGCCGCGGAGAAGAATTGCTGCCCCTGCTCGACCTTGCCGCGCTCGGGGCGCGGCTCAACGAAATGGGACGACTATGATCACGGGTGATGATGTCCAGCTGGTCACCTTCCGCGTCGGCGAGCAGGAATTCGCCTTTGATATCCTGCAGGTGGAGCGGATCCTCCGCTATGCTCGCCCGTCGAGCGTGCCCAAGGCGCCGGCCTTTCTCGAGGGCGTGCTCCCGTTTGAGCGCGGAGTGATCCCGGTGGTGGACCTGCGCAAGCGACTGGACGCAACGGCCGGCGTCGGCGAGGAGACCCGGGTCGTGGTGATCTCGATCGAGAGCGAGCGGGTCGGCGTCGTGGTGGATGAGGTGCGCGAAGTCCTGCGAGTGGATGCGTCGGTCATCAGCGCGCCGCCGGCCATCGTACGCGGCCTCGCGGCGGAGTACATCACCGGTGTTGCACACGTGGACGAGCGGACCATCGTGCTGCTCAACGCCCGCCGCCTCTTCAGCGGAACGGAACGGCTGACCTTGTCGCGGGCCGGATCGTGACGGAAGGCCGGACCTCCGTGCAGGACTACCTGGACCGGTTTCGCGCCATCGAGTCCCGGCTGGGTGAGGCGGCCGGCGCCGACACGCGCGACGGGCTCAAGCGCGACATCATTGCCCTGTACAAGCAGGTGGATGGCTCGCTGGGCGAACTGACGCGGCTCAAGGATGAGCTGCGGGGCCTGGTCGAGCGCTACAAGCAGGTGGCGGCGAGCGGCAGCGGCGATGGGGCGCAGCCGCCCCAGTTTACCAGTGCCCGTCCCGTGGTCCACGCCGATCATATCGGCGCCTCGACCTTCATCGAGAAGGGCTGGAGCCTGATCTCGCTCGGCGACCATGCCGGCGCGGTCCAGGCGCTCACGCGCGCGCTGGAGCTCTCGCCCGGCGACACCCAGGCGCAGTCGCTGCTGGGCTGGGCACAGATGCTCAACGAGCAGTATGACGAGGCCCTCGCCACCTTCTCCCGCGTCCTGATGCAGGAGCCCGCCAATGCGCTCGCACGCATCAACGTCGGCTACATCTGCCTGAAGAAGCGGATCTTCGGCGAGGCCATCGAGCACCTGTCCAAGGCCATCCGGCTCGACAACGACCGGAAGGCCACACTTTACGCGCACTACTACCTTGGCCTCGTCTACCTCGAGCGTGAGATGTACGACGACGCCCAGAGTTTCTTCCGCAAGACGCTGCAGTTGGGTCCCAACCTGATCGAGGCGTGGTTCGAGCTGGGACGAGCCCAGTGGTTTGCCGGTGATCGCGAGGCCGCGGCCGAATCGTGGGCCGAGGGACACCGTACCAACCGGTTCAACCCCTGGGGCAAGCGCTGCAAGGAGCTGCTGGATACGGCTGCTGCCGGAGGGACCATCCCGCGTTCGCCGCGTTCCTGAGCGCACTCGCGCTCGTCACACTCCAGCCGCAGGATCGGCCGCAGTCGGCGCAGGTCGGACAGGTCACGGTCGTCGCCTGGCCCGCGCAGATGTCGCTCGCGCTCGAACTGGCCGAGATCGCCGACCAGTCGCACACGTGGCCGGGCCTCGGCCCGCGCGATCCCGGGCCCATCCGCCTGATCGTCGTGCCGGACGAGGCCGCGATGCAGCGGCTCTCCGAAGGGCGGGCGCCGTCGTGGGGCGCGGGCATCGCGATGCCATGGTCCCACACGATCATGCTCCGGGCCGACGCCGGGCAGGCCCGGGAAATCCTGCGACACGAGCTGGCTCACCTGGCGCTCCGCCGCGCGATCCAGTCACCGGTGCCTCGCTGGTTCGATGAGGGCTATGCCGCGTATGCCGCGGGCGAGTGGGGCCGCATGGACGCCATCGGGATCAACCTCGCTGTGCTGCGGGGCCGGATTCCCGATCTCGATGAACTCAACGGCACCCTTCGAAGCACCGAAGCCGACGCCTCCCTGGGCTACGCGCTGGCCATGACAGCCGTGATGGCCGTCGCCCGCCATCATCCGGAGCACTCGCTGGCGCCCATGATCGCGCTGCTGGCGGCAGGGCAGCCCTTCGACAGCGCGCTGCGCCGCAGCACGGGGCTCACCGCAGGCCAGTTTTCCGTTGCGTGGCAGAAGGACGTCCGCCGCCGTTACGGCGTGCTCGGCTGGTTTACGCTGGGGGGACTGTGGCTGCTGATGTCGATCGCAGTCCTGATCGCCGCGTATGTCCGCCGTCGCCTCGACCGGCCGCGCCGCGCCGCGCTCGACATCGGCTGGCCCGCACCTCCAGTAGAGGATGAAGGCGACGATGATCTTGACCAACGCGGCCAGAGCGTGTAGCGTCAACCGCTTATGACCATCCCTCAGCCCAGCAGCTCGGCTGGCCAGCGGCTCCTTGGGCGCCGCAACCTGATCCTGCTCGCCGCGGCCGTGCTTGCCCTGATTCTTGGATATGCCGTGCTTTCCGCCGGGCACCCGACGGCTGCGGCGGTGCTGCTGGTCGTGGGCTACTGCGTGCTGTTTCCACTTGGAATCGCACTGTGACAGCGTGACCTGCGGCACGGC
>DASSOW010000014.1:0-3761 GCA_035700175.1 Gemmatimonadales bacterium
GGCTTTGCACAGGAGTTTACGGATGAAGACCTGCTCCTGAACCAGGCGCTCACGAACTCGAAGGCAGGCTACGGCGCCTGCCTGGAGAACAACCAGATCCGCTCGAGCGCCGGCCTCGCACCGGTCAACTGCCTGAGCGCCAATGGCCTCTCCGATCCGTCGACGCTGGACCCGACGGTGTCCGCGTCCATCGTGAATCGGAACAATGTGTTTCCGTTCTCGTTCACACGGCAGCCATTCAATGCCAGCCTGAGCATTTCGCTGCCGATCTTCAACGGTTTCTCGCGCGAGCTGGATGTGGCCCAGCAGCAGGCCCAGCGCGAGGACGCCGAGGAGGCAGTACGCGCCAATCGGCTGCTGGTGCGGAAGACGGTCGAGACCGACTACCTGCAAGTGCAGACCGCCTTCAGCTCGATTGCAGTCCAGCAGGCGGCTCGAGACGCCGCCCGTGACCAGCTGCGCCTGGCCCAGGACCGCTACCGGCTGGGCAGCGGCACCGCGCTCGAGCTCTCCGACGCGCAGAACGCGGTGCAAAGCGCCGAGGGCGCGTACGTGAACGCCGTCTATGGTTACCACATCGCCGTCGCCGCGCTGGAAGCGGCCGTCGGCCGTCCCCTTCGCTAATAAGGACGTCTCATGTCGCGTGGGAAGAAGTTCGGGATCTTTGCCCTCCTCACCGTAGTGGCCGTGGTCGCGCTCGTCATGATGGGCCGGGCGCGAAAGGCCAATGCCGGGACCGAGGTGCGCATGGAGAAAGTCGCGCGCCGCAGCCTGGTCTCGGCGGTCACCGCGAGTGGCAAGATCGACGCGAAAACGTCGGTGGACATCAGCGCCGACATCACGGGCCGCATTACCAAGATCGGGGTGAAGGAGGGCGACTGGGTCAAGAAGGGCCAGTTCCTCCTGCAAATCGACCCGACCCAGTATCAGGCGGCCGTAGCCCGCTCCGAGGGAATGGTGGCGTCGTCGCAGGCCGCCACGGTGCAGGCGCGGGCCAACCGCGACCAGGCCGAGCGCGCGCTCACCCGCGCCAAGCAGCTGGCCAGCTCAGGCACCAACCTGATCTCGCCCGAGGCGGTCGAGCAGGCGCAGACGGCCTTTGATGTGGCCGATGCCAACCTCAAGGCGAGCCAGGCACAACTGGAACAGTCACGCGCGTCGCTCCGTGAGGCGCAGGACCAGCTGTCCAAGACCCACCTGGTGGCGCCGATGGACGGCCGCGTCGTGCGGGTCGCCAAGGAAGTGGGCGAAGTCGCGGTGCCCAGCACATTCTCGAGCGCCGAGGGCCTGCTGGTCACGGTCGCGGACTTGAGCGTCATCCTCGCCACCGTGCAGGTGGACGAGACCGACGTAGTGCGGCTGGAGCAAGGGGACTCGGTGCAGGTGACCATTGACGCCTTCCCCGATACCACGTTTACCGGGCGTGTGACCAAGATCAGCAACAGCGCCGTGCTCACGGCCACGCAAACGGCCGGCGGCTCGCAGGACCGCGCGGTGGACTTCGAGGTCGAGGTGACGCTCGACAATCCGCCCGAGGATGTGCGGCCCGACCTGAGCTGCACGGCGCGCATCGTGACCGCCACGCGCAAGGACGTGTTGAGCGTGCCTATCATCGCCCTGACCGTCCGCGGCAATGAGCCGGTGCCCAATGAGGAAGCCGCCAAGCAGGGCAAGGCCGCGCCTGCCCCGTCCCGCGATACGTCCCGGCAGGGAGCAGCCAAGCCCAAGGACACCGAAGGGGTCTTCGTGGTCCAGGACGGCATTGCCCACTTCCGCCCGGTCAAGGTGGGGATCACGGGTGACGAATATTTCGAGATCACCGACGGGCTCAAACAGGATGAAACCATCGTGGCCGGCACCTACCAGGCCATTCGCGACCTCAAGGATGGGGACAAGGTGAAGGCCGCGCCTGCGCCGACGCCGTCCATGAATGGAGCAAAGAGCTGATGAACCCGGAAGTCCTTCGCGTTGTGGGATTGGAGCGCCGCTATGACATGGGCGGCGAGGTGGTGCACGCGCTGCGGGGCGTGTCGCTCACTATCCGGCGGAACGAGTATGTCGCCATCATGGGACCGTCCGGGTCGGGCAAGTCCACCATGATGAACATCCTGGGCTGCCTCGATACCCCTGATGCCGGTGAGTACTGGCTCAACGGCGAGGAAGTGTCCAAGCTGGGCGACGACGCGCTGGCGCGAGTGCGGAATCGTGAAATCGGCTTCGTCTTCCAGACGTTCAACCTGCTGCCCCGCGCCTCGGCGCTGCACAATGTGGAGCTGCCGCTCATTTACGCCGGCATGAGCGCCAGCGAGCGGCGTGAGCGGGCAGAGCAGGCGCTGGTGCGGGTGGGGCTCGAGCAGCGGATGCATCACCGGCCCAACGAGCTTTCGGGTGGCCAGCGGCAACGCGTGGCCATTGCCCGGGCGCTGGTCAACCGGCCGAGCATCCTGCTGGCGGACGAGCCTACCGGTAACCTCGACAGCACCACCAGCGAGGAGATCATGGCGGTGTTCGAGGAACTGCACGACCAGGGGCAGACCGTGGTCATGGTGACCCACGAGCCCGACATCGCGGCCTTCGCCGAGCGCATCATCACCCTGCGCGATGGCAAGGTCGCCTCCGACCGCGCAACCGGGGAAAGCGCCGCCTGATATGCCGCTGCTCGAAGCGGTTCGCATGGCTCTCCGCGCCATCTGGGCGCAGAAGCTCAAGAGCTTCTTCTCGCTCATTGGCGTACTGATCGGCGTCACGTTCCTGATTGCCGTCGTGTCCATTGTGCAGGGCATGAACGTGTACATGGAAGTGCAGTTTGCCGACAAGCTGGTGGGCATCAACACCTTCCAGCTGCGGCAGCGGCCCGGGATCGTGATGGAGAACATCAGCGAGGAGACCTGGCGCTCCTGGATGCGCCGGCCCCGCATCTCGTACGATGATGCCCGCTTCGTGCGGGAGCGGATGTCCACCCCGGTCACGACCTCGTTCTACTGCGCCGACAACATGACGCTGTCCTACGGCGGGAAGCAGGCCAAGGACATCGACCTCGAGGGCACCGAGGCGACCTACTTCGGAATCAAGAATTACGAGATTGCCCAGGGCCGGGCCTTCACGGCGCAGGAAGTCCGTGCGGGCACGCCGGTCGTGGTGATCGGCTCGCTCGTCGCCGAGAAGCTACTGGCCGGCGCCGACCCCATCGGCAAGGCCGTCACGATCGCAGGGATTCCCTACCACGTCATTGGTGTGGTCAAGGAACAGGGCACGCTGTTCGGCATCTCGCTGGACAAGTTCGCGATCATGCCCTACACCGCCCCGGCCCGGCGCTGGATCTGCCCGCACAATGTCATGGACGAATTCACCATCAAGGCCGCCAATCCGGCCGCGATGGAAGCTGCGATGGGTGAAGTGGAAGGCCTCATGCGGGCACGCCGCCACCTCAAGCCGCAGGAAGAGAACAACTTCGCGCTGCAGACCGCGGAGGGCGCGCTGGCGGGCTGGAAGAAGATTTCCCGCATCCTGATGATGGCGCTGCCGGGCCTCGTGGCCATCTCGCTGGTGGTGGGCGGCATCGTGATCATGAACATCATGCTGATGGCAGTGAGCGAGCGCACCCGGGAGATCGGGATCCGCAAGGCGCTCGGCGCCAGGCGGAGCGATATCCTGGCCCAGTTCGTGGTGGAGAGCGCCACGATCTCGCTGGTGGGCGCGGCACTCGGCATCGGCTTCGGCATCCTCCTCGCGATGGTGGTGCGGGCACTGACCCCGATGCC
>DASSOW010000015.1:0-6442 GCA_035700175.1 Gemmatimonadales bacterium
GTTCCGAGGGGACACGGTGAGCGGTCAGGCGTCCACGGCGTTCACCTTCGCCGATTTCGGGCTTGACCGGCCCCGGGTTCCCATCGTGCTGAGCGTGGGCGACACGATCCGGCTGGAATATGATTTTACGCTGGTGAAGTAGGGTCGAGGGGTCGGGAGGTCGAGGTCGCCCGACTCGTCCGCTCGACTTCTCGACCCCTCGACTTCCTTCAGAATTCCCGTTTCTTCATTTCCTTGAACAGCTGCTCGCGTTCGCCATCCTGCTCCGGCTTGACGGCGAGCGTCGGATCGTACTGCTTGTGCCGTTCCGACGCGGGCTTGACCTCGCGCTCGGCGTTCTTCTTCGCCAGTGCTGCCAGCCGTGCATCTTCCCGCTTGGACATCGCTTGCTCCTTCCGCATGGTGTGAGTGGGCCCTGCTGGATTCGAACCAGCGACCTAACGATTATGAGTCGTCTGCTCTAACCGGCTGAGCTAAGGGCCCAGGTTGGAGGCAAATATAAGCAGCGCCGATCCCGCGGGACCGAGACGCGGACCAGTGAGCGCACCCCGCCCAATCCGCTACTTGGCACGGTTCTTAATGAAACGGCTGGCTGTGCCCTTCCGAGGGATCACAAATTCCGAGGCGCCTAGTTGACTCGCGCGTAAGTTGCCGCCTGTCAGTGATATACGGGGCCGATCCTTAGGTTTCATGTCGTAACAGCGACGATGCGACGATGCAACAGAGTTGTGGCGCGGTTGCACGTACGCCGCAAGGCAGCCGCTACCGCACAGACTTCTCGTACGCCTGCAAACCACTGCATAACTCTCATCCGCACAACGAGTCCGGCAACAGTTGTCCTTCGGCCACCATGCCGGTACGTCGGCCAGGTACAGGGCGCGGGTCTTGCGCTCACCGCGGTCAACGACGAACACTAAAGTTGACTTCGTCCGCGCACCGAGGCAGCGCCTCAGCGCGACGATGGCTGGTATCCGTGGAGCGCGTCCCCCTCGCCTTCAGCGGGCTTCACCATGCGTGTGAACATACGGAACCGTCACGTCCTGGGCATGGATGCCCTGGGCCTGTTCCTCCTACCGGTACTGGAGTATGCCCTTCGTTTTGAGGGCCTCCACTGGTCACCTGCCGACACGTCCACCTTTCTGGTCTTCTGGGCGCTCTCGGTTCCCCTCAAGCTCGCCATCCTGGCCGGGGCCGGGCTCTACACCCGGCTGTGGAGCCAGGCCGGGTTCCGCGACTTTCTACATGTCGCTACCGCGGCCGTCGTGTCGGCCGCCCTTTCCGCCGTCATCTTCGGGCTCTTGCTGCCCAGCCTCGGGGCCACGCCAGTGCGCGTGCCGCTCTCCGTGCTGGTGCTCGACGGTGCGGCTACCTTCATACTTGTCTGCGCCACCCGAGCGACGGCCCGGCTCCTTGATGGGCCCCGCGTCACGCCGGGTCCGGACCGCGTGGACGAGCGCCGCACGATCATCGCGGGCGCCGGCACGGCCGGGCGTGCGGTCGCGGAAGAACTGCACCTGCACCCGGAATGGGGATTCCGGCTCGTCGGTTTCGTCGACGATGATCTCCGGAAGCAGCACCGCCTGCTCGCGGGACAGCCGGTCCTGGGCGCGGTGCGTGACCTGCCCGCATTACTCGCATCCCAGCGCGTCACTGAACTCATCATCGCCATGCCGAGCGCGCGCGGAGCCGTCATTCGCCGCGTGCTGGACGCCGCCCGCATCGCCGGCGTACATACCCGCACGGTTCCCAGTCTGTTCGAGCTGATCTCGGAGAAGGTCAGCGTCACGGCGCTGCGTAAGGTGGAGATCCGCGACCTGCTTCGCCGGGAACAGGTGGAGACCGACCTGAGCCTCATCCGGGGAGCGGTCGCTGGGCGGACGGTGCTGGTGACCGGAGCTGGCGGGTCCATCGGCTCCGAACTCTGCCGGCAGCTCGCGCCGCTCGGGCCGCGCCGGCTGCTGGTGCTGGGCCACGGCGAGAATTCCATCTACGACATTCACACCGCAATGACCGAGGCGTTTCCAGGCCTCGAACTCGTTCCTGTCATTGCGGATGTGCGGGATTACCGGCACACCCTTGAAATCTTTTCGCGCTACCTCCCGGACGTCGTGTTCCACGCCGCGGCGCACAAGCATGTGCCACTCATGGAGACCAATGTTGCCGAGGCCATTCTCAATAACGTGGCCGGCACGGACAGCCTGGTGCAGGCGTCGGCCACGCTGGGGGTCGAACGCTTTGTCCTGATTTCCAGTGACAAGGCGGTACGGCCGTGCAGCATCATGGGTACCACCAAGCGGATTGCCGAAATGCTGGTGCAGGACGCCGGGACCAGCCTCGGGCGCAACTTCGTCGCCGTGCGGCTCGGCAACGTGCTCGCAAGCCGCGGAAGTGTCATTCCCCACTTCCTGCGCCAGATCCAGGCGGGTGGACCGGTGCTGGTGACCCATCCCGACATGCAGCGGTACTTCATGACTATCCCCGAGGCGGTGCAGCTGGTCCTGCAGGCCGCCGCGCTCGGGCGCAACGGAAACGTCTTCGTGCTCGACATGGGCGAACCGGTGCGCATCCTCGACCTGGCGGCAGAGCTCATTCGGCTCTCCGGGCTCGAGCCGAACCAGGACATCGAGATCCGCTTCACCGGCGTGCGGCCTGGTGAACGGCTCTTCGAGGAAATCCTCTTCTCCGGTGAAAGCGTCACCCCGACCGAATATCCGAAGGTGCTGCGCGCCACCAATGTGCACCTGCCGGGCCGGCTGCGCCCAAAAGTCGCGCGACTGCTCGATGCCGCACATGCCCGCCAGCCCGAGCATCTGCTCCGCCGGCTGATGCAGGAAATCACCCCGGAAGCGCTCGTCGCGGCGCCGGCGCTGCCCGAAGCCCGGGAGTCCGCCGTGAAGGCCGGCACGACGGGACACCTCGTCTCTGCCGACCCCGGCCCGCCGGTCTGAATCGCCCATCATGACGGGAGCGACATGACAAGCAGCGTCCCGCCGTCCCTGATGGCGGTTATTCCCGCGCGGATCGGCTCGCGGCGCGTCGCGCGCAAGAATATCCGACCACTCGCCGGACGGCCGGCGCTGGTCTATACAGTGGAAGCGGCCCTCGCAGCCCAGGTCTTCAGCCAGGTCATTGTGAGCACGGATTCGGAAGAGGTCGCCAAGCTGGCCGTTTCCCTCGGCGCGGCGGTACCGTTTCTGCGCGACGCCGCGCTGGCCGACGACCAGACCCATGTCTCGGCCGTCACGCTCGATGCCCTGGTGCGCGTGGACACCGCGCGAAGCATCGCGGCTGTCGCCCAGCTGCTCCCCAATTGCCCCCTGCGAACCGCCGACGACATCCGCTCGAGCTGGAACGCGTTCGAACAGAGCGGCGCCGCCGCGCAACTCTCTGTCGCCCGCTTCGGCTGGCAGCATCCGTGGTGGGCCAGCACGCTGGCAAAGGACGGTACGCTCTGGCCGCTCTTCGCGGACAGAATGACCGAGCGGAGCCAGGACTTGCCCCCGCTGGTGTGCCCCACGGGTGCCGTCTGGTGGATCCGGGCCGACGTGCTCCGCCGCACCGGCACTTTTCATGTGCCCGGCCGGACCGGCTGGGAAATGCCGTGGCAGCGCGCGGTGGACATCGACAACGAGGACGACTGGGCTCTGGCGGAGTTGCTGCTGCGCGCCGCGCGCAGGCGGAGGGTACGCCATGCCCGGTGAGCGTCTCGCCCTGTACACCACCGTCTACCCCGGCGTCGAGCGCTTCCTGCCTGACTGGTACGAGTCGGTACAGGCGCAGACGGACGGCGACTTTGACATATGGATTGGCCTTGACGGCCTGGCCCCGGCAGCGGTGAGCGCGATCATCGGTGCCGAGACGGGAATCCATTGGGTGCCCGCACCCACCGGTGCCTCGCCTGCCCAGGTCCGTGCGGTCGCCATCGAGGCCATGGCCACCCGTTACTCCGGCGTGCTCTTCGTGGACAGTGACGACGTGCTCCTCCCGACGCGTGGCGCTGCGGCGCGGACGGCGCTGGCCGAAGCGGACGTCGGTGGTTGCGCGCTCGAACTGATGGATGCGAACGGCACCGCGCTCGACGCGATTCTCGGAGTGCCCGCCTCCAGCGATGCGGTCGCGATGCTGCCCCGCTGCAATGTCTTTGGTCTCTCCAACACCGTCTATCGCAGTGACGTGCTGCGCGGCTGCCTGCCACTGCCCGATGACTGCATCCTGGTGGACTGGTTCCTGGCCACCCGGGCCTGGGCCGGCGGTGCGACGCTCGCTTTCGACCCGGTGCCACGCATGCGCTACCGGCAACATGATGCCAACATCGCGCCGCTGCTCCCACCATTCACGCCGGTCCAGATCGCCACCGCGACAGGACGCGTGCTCGACCACTACCGCTGCCTGCTGGACCGCGAGTGGCGGTCGTCGGAGGGACACCGCGCCGTGCTCGAGCACGCCCGCGAGCGGGCGCTCGCCTTTGCCTGCGCAATGCAGGAGGATCCGGGTCTCCTGGAGACCTACGCCGAGCGACTCAACTCGCTTTCCGGAGGAACGGCGTGGTGGTGGCAGGTGGCGCATCCCGCCCTGGAGGCGTTGTGGATGAATTGACGATCGCGGGCCGGGTCATCGGCGGCGCCCATCCGCCGTATGTGATTGCCGAGATCGGCGCCAACCACAACGGCGACATGGCGCTGTGCCGGCGCCTGGTCGACACGGCGCAGGCGGCCGGCGCCGACGCGGTGAAATTCCAGTCGTGGACCAGGGAGTCGCTCATCTCCTCCGGCGAATTCGCGCGCAACCGGCGCTACGGCACCAGCAATGGTGGACCGAGCCTGGAGGATGCGGTCCTTCAGTATCAGATGACACCGGACCGACTCCGCGACATCACGGCCTACTGCCGTGAGCGGGGCGTCGTGAGTTTCGCCAGCTGCTTCTCCGCCGCGGAAGTGCAGCTCATGGAATCGCTTGGCGCTCCGGCGTACAAGGTCGCGTCCATGGATGTGAATCACCTGCCGCTGCTGCGCCATGTTGCCGCGACCGGCAAGCCGGTGCTGCTCTCCACCGGCATGGCGACGCTTGGCGAAGTCGAGCGCGCGGTGGAGATCCTGCGCGGGGGCGGTCCGCTGGCGCTGCTGCATTGCGTGTCGGTCTATCCGTCGCCGCCCGAACTGGTTCACCTGCGCCAGCTCGACACCTGGCGCCGGGCCTTTGGCTTGCCGGTTGGCTATAGCGATCACACCCTCGGCGTCGCGGTACCGCTGGCCGCGGTTGCGCTGGGCGCTTGCGTCATCGAGAAACACTTTACCCTGGACCGGGAGATGGCGGGATGGGACCACGCCATCTCAGCCGATCCCGCCGAGCTGCGGAGCCTGGTGGAAGGCGCCCGGGCGGCGCATGCGGCCCTGGGGCGGAGCCAGCGTGCGGTGGGGCCGGAAGAGCTGGAAAAGCGAAAGAGTTTCCGCCGCCAGATGGTGGCCGCGCGCGCGCTGCGAGCCGGCGAGGCGCTTACGGACGCCGATGTCGACTTCAAGCGCCCGGGTGCCGGCATCCAGCCCGACGAACTCTCGTACGCCGTGGGCCGGCGTCTCACGCGCGACGTTGCCGCAGACGAGGAGGTCACGTGGGCAGACCTGGCCTGACGCCCCTGCGGCTGTTGCTGCTGGGCGATGGTGCGTGGGCCGCGCAGACGCTCGCAGCGCTACAGGGCGGGCCCCACTCCGTCGTCGGGGTGCTGCTTCGCACACAGCCGAGCGAACCCGCCCTGGGCGAGCTGGCGGAACGCCTGCGGATTCCGCTGCTGCAGCCCACGAACGTCAATGCGCCAGACACGGTGCTCGCCATCCGGGAGTGGCGGCCGGACCTGCTGCTTTCGATCGCGTACAACCAGATCCTCCGCGCGCCGGCGCGATCTGTTGCCCCACTCGGGGCGCTCAATATCCACGCGGGAAAGCTGCCGTGGTATCGCGGCCGGAACGTCATTAACTGGGCACTCATCAATGGCGAGTCCGAGATCGGCGTGACGGCGCATTTCATGGATGATGGCATCGATACCGGCGACATCCTGCTCCAGCGCAGTGTGCCAGTCGACTGGTGCGACACCTATGGCGACGTGCTGCAGCGGGTCGTTGCCGCCGTGCCGGGGCTGGTGCTCGAGTCACTCGACCTCATTGCCGCCGGCAACCCGCCGCGCCGGCCGCAACGTCACCTCCCAGGCAGCTATTTCGGCGGCCGGGGCGAGGGCGATGAATGGCTCGATTGGGGCGACTCGAGCGTGGCGCTGCACAACAAGATCCGGGCGATCACGCATCCCGGCCCGGGCGCGCGCACCGAGCTGCAGGGCCAGCGTGTCACCGTCTGGCGGGCGTTCTGCGACCCGGCGTGGCCGCGCTACATCGCCACCCCGGGCCAGGTCGTCGGGCGGGACGACCACGGTGTCTTCGTCAAGACCGGCGAC
>DASSOW010000016.1:0-3359 GCA_035700175.1 Gemmatimonadales bacterium
CGAATCGGTTACCGGCACGAGCAGGCCGGGATCCAGTTCTCGCCAGCGCATCCACTCCTGCCAGTAGTCGGGCCCATCGCTCACCAGTGACAGTGCGCGCGCTGCGTCAGGGTCAGGGTGTGCTGGTGGCGCCAGGCCGGCGCTGACCCAGGGCAGGGCCCAATTGTCAGTTTTGAATGCGCCCGCCGGGTTGGGCACATTGATCCATGCATGCAGTACCGCGACCCCGCTGCGAGACGGCCCGTGCATCCCGCCAAAGCTCGCCTCGGCCAGCGTGCCGTGATGTTCATGCCACTCCGGCACCGGTGACATCGGCATGCCGGATGCGGAATCCCTGGCCAGCACCCAGCCCACCCCGGCCAGCACCGGACGCCCGCGAACCACCACGTACGAAAGCAGCGACGGCCTCGTAGAGTCCACGGTGCCGCGGATCACGAGTCTGGCCTGGATCCAGTGCTCGCCCATGGATGGAAAACTGACACCCACCTGGCGATAGCCGGCCCGGATGGCTGCGTTTCTGTCCTGGTATTCCACCGCGGCCACCCGTGCCGCATCCGCGAACGCGTGATCATCCTGGGGAGGCCGCACGGCGCGCTGGGCGAGCGCCGCGGCGGAAGGGCAGAGAGCCAGCATGGTCAGGGAAACGAAGGCTCGCGTCACGGCGTCCCCTCCGCACTGACCGTGAGATCGCCAATTTGCGCCAGCACACCGGTGCTGGCACCGTAGGGATAGCGGCTGACCAGCTGCAGTCGTCGCAGCTCGGCGGGCGTCAGGTCCCGCTTGCCCCTGGGATCGTCCCAGGCGATGGACGACGGCTTTGTGCGGAAGGTGACGACGTCTCCCAGGCGGAATCGGCGAAGCTGACGTGGACCGGTGAGCATGACGATCGAGGAGTCGTCCACGGTGAGGAGTTCGCCCTCGAACGTGCCCTGGTGGGCCACCTGGGCAGCGGCCATGGCGCCGGCGGGCTGGAGCGCGAGCGGGTAGCTGCGCGGGTTGCCGCCCACCGCGCAGGCGCTGATGCCCAATGCCAGGAGCAGGAAACCGTGTCGCATGATCACCTCACGGCCAATCGTGACCCGAAGAACCGCTGCTCGAACAGGTTGCGCTGCTGCTGCCAGCGTTCGAGCGTGTGGCGCAGCACGTCGTTGCCGGGTATGAACGGCCCCGCGTCAGGCCGTGCTGCCCAGGCCGGCCGAATCCACTCGATATAGTAGCCCTGCATGGCAAGCAGGAACTGGTCGCCATCGTCGGCCGAACGGGTGGGAAATTCCACCGTGAACGCGTCGCCCGGCTGCGTGACCAGGTAGGCGTCGTCGGCCTCCGCGATCTGCGCGCGCAGCGAGTCCTGCTCGATGCCGCGGGGGTCGCGCAGCGACTCGGCGGCGATAGCGCGCCAGCGTGGCCGGCGGAAGTTGGCGGCGACCCGTACCCGGTCAATGCGCCAGGCGTCGGTGGGAAACCAGAGCCGCACGGTGTTCGGCACTCCCCGGCGCACCGGCACCACGACCGCCGTTTCCTCCCAGGCGATGGGGCCCGGGTCTCCCAGGCGAGCGGCGTCACGCCAGGCGGCGCCATCCCGGACCTGAAGGTGCATTCCCAGCTCCGCGGAATACCAGCGGCTGAGCGCCAGGACGCTGCCGATATCGGCGAGATCCCGGCCAATCCAGTCCACGGCATGCGCTCCCCGCCGGGCCAGCATCTGGTCGTACAGGAGCACGGTGGTGAAGAGACTGTTGCGGGCGCGGAGCAGGATCGCCACGCTGTCTGCATCAACGGCGGGCAGCGTGATGCTGATCCAGTCATGGAGCCGGGTGGTGTCAGCCGGGTTGAACGACGCGCTGTCGCTGGCGTACACCAGCGAATCCGCCTCGGCGAGGGTGGCCACGGCATTCCGTCCGTCGCGATCGGTGGCGCCGTAGGGCACCCAGCCACCCAGTGCGAGCGGAAGCCCGGTTGCATCGGGTGCCACTGCCTCCGAGTCTGCGTGCTGCACAGCGAGCAGCTCGATGTGATTGATATAGTGCGTTTCGGCAGCCTCGTTCCGCACCGACAGCCGGATGCGACCGTCCGCGCCTGGTCGCGCGCGCAGCAGATCCACGTCCCGCGCCTCGAGCAGCGGTGCCAGGGAATAGGAAAATCCCTCGGCTTCAAGCCGCTCCACGCCCGCCGAGTCGGAGTAGACGGTTGGGCATGAGCCGAAGATGGCGACGGCGAGGGCTGCGGTGCCAAGCGCGGCAACCCCGGTCGCAAGCACGCTCGCCCCGATGCTCGCGCCCGAGTTGGTCTTCGCGATGTATGTCTCAATGCCGGCGACCCGATCCAGTGGCAAGGCGCGCAGCGAGTCGGTCAGCTGAAGGCGGGGATCATAAACTGCAAAGGAGCCGAGCACGGTATCCCTGGCGATTGTCCAGGGCGAGCGCACCAGCGCGATGCTGCCGTCCAGCAGGTGCAGCCGGGCCGGGGTCGTCACCGGTCCGGGCTGGGCGGTGCTCACTTGCGAGATGCTGGTGCTGCGAATGATGCACGCGCTGAGGAGCGCAACCGCAATGACGAGGGCTGAGGCGTGGCGGACTCCCATCGGCTTCTCCGGTGACTGACGTCCGAAGCTCGGACGCAGCAGTCAAGCGGGAGTCAAGTCCGTCCTGTCCGTCATGCCGAAGTCATATCCGGCAGCGGCGGTGGCGGCGTGACGCCGGGGTCGGCCGGCTTCCGCTCCAGCGCCAGCTCCACGATCGTGGCCAGCATCTCGCCGAAGCTGTGGCCTGCCGCTTCGGCGCTTTCCATGAAGGACACGCCCTCGGTGAGATCGGGATTGGGGTTGATCTCCAGCACGTAGGGATGATTGTCCTTCGAGATCCGGATATCGAGACGGGCGTAGTCCCGGCATCCCATGACCTGGTAGGCATGGATGCAGACCTCGCGTACCTTCTTTTCCAGCCTCCTGGTCAGCGGGGCGGGGCAGTGCGTGCCCACCCGGTGGAAGACCTCGGCGAGCGGGTCCCACTTGGCGGCGTAGCTGATGATCGGCGGCTCGCCGGCGGGCAGCTCGGAGAAGTCGTATTCCAGCGGTGGCAGGGCTTCGGGCGGGTCGTTCCCGAACACGCCCACGTGGAGCTCGCGTCCCTCGATGAATTCCTCAACCAGGATGGGCGGCTGGAACTCGGTGAACATGTGCTCCAGTCGCGCGAGCAGCTGCGGCCGGTCGGTCACCACCGAGGCGGCGTCGACGCCGGCGCTCGCGTCCTCGCGGGCCGGTTTCACGATCAGCGGATACTTGAGCCCATGCCGCACCGCCACCTTGGGCTTCCAGAGACTGAGGTAGCGCGGCGTCGGCACGCCGTGGGATTCGAGGATGC
>DASSOW010000017.1:0-2128 GCA_035700175.1 Gemmatimonadales bacterium
GACCGGGTCGAACTCCGGAATGTCATTGGAATCGCCGGCGGCAAGAATGATGTTGTCGCGGCTTTTCGGATTCTTCAGTGCCTTCGCCAGGTCAATGCCCACGCGGCCCACGCTGTCCGCCTGGCGCACGAACGTGACGCCGCCGGCATACGCTTCCCGGGTGAGCCCGCCGGCGCGCTGGATCAGGTCGGCGAGTCGCTCGGTCTTGGTGCGCAGCGCGTATGGTCCCGGGTATTTCACCTGGCCCGTGATCTTCACCGTGCGCGGCAGCTCCCACTCCGGCTGCCGCAGGATCAGCAGGTTGTCATAGGGCTGGAGCGGCACCTCGGGGGCGCCGCCGGCGGGTGCCGCCACGCCGGGCATGCCGGGATACTCCCCGGCCTGTCCGCGGGCAAAGAGGTAGGTGCTGTCGAGCGGCACGCGGATCGTGGTGGACACCGCGCCCTGCGAGCGATCCTCAGGCACGCGGGCGATCTCGGCTTCCTTGAGGTACGCATCCTCGCGCAGCCCGTTGGCGAGCAGGATCGCGTCGCGCACGGTCATGCCTTCGCGGAACCGCAGCCGGCCGGGGGAGCGCACGGCACCGCTCACGATCACGTACCGCTCGGGCCGGAAGGTCGTCTTCGAGAAGATGGTGATCTCGTCCTCTTCCTGGAGCGCCAGATTGAGCGTCACATGGCCGGACGAGTCGGCGAACGCGGAGCGCAGCTGGATGCGGGTGGAATCGGGCCGCAGTCGCGAGATCAGGATCTGGTCGAGATAGACGTCCGGCTTGGGGCCGCCGGCCATCTGGATGGCGTCGGCCAGCTGCATCCCCGGACGGAAGCCCACCGGCCCCGGGACCCAGACGTTCCCTTGCACCGTGACAAAGCCGCGCAGTCGCTCCGCCACCGGAAAGACCGTGACGGAATCACCAGGCAGCATCGTCACGGCGGGAATACCCTGCGCCAGCTGGTCGGGGCCGACGTCCACGACAATCCGCCCGCGCCCGAAACTCGAATCGTCCGGTGAGGGTGGCAGGATGCGGTGGATCTGCACCCGGCGCCTGAGCGCATCCGCGCCAAAACCACCCGCGAAGCCGATCACGTCGCGGAGCGTTTCGTCGGGCCGGATCTCGAAGACCTTGGGCCGCACGACGGCACCGGCCACCGCCACGCGGCCACCCCGCACCGGGACGAAGATCACGTCGCCGGACTGCAGCGCCCTGGTGGTGTGGTCCGCGCCGCGCAAGAGGAAATCGTAGACATCCATCGAGTCGACCAGCTGGCCGCTGCGGCGCACCTCCAGCCGGCGGAGCGATCCGGTTGGCCGGGGGCCCCCGGCGGCGAAGAGCGCGGTAAGCGGGGTCGTCGCGGCACTCACGTCATACACGCCGGGCTTGGTCACCTCGCCGGCCACGAAGATCTGGATCGTGCGCATGCGGGTGACGGTGACTTCGAAGTGCGTGGTGGCACCGGGTCCGCGTCGCACGCCCGAATAGACGCGGTGCAGCCGATCGTAGAGCAGGTCCCGCAGCTGGGCGAGCGTGAGGTTGGCGACGTGGATCGTTCCCACCGTCGGGATGACGATGAATCCATCGCGTGCCACGGTCAGGCTGTAGATCTGCTCGACGTCACCCGACAGGATGAGGGCGAGCTCGTCGCCGGGGCCGAGCACGTAGGAGTCGGGCGGTGGGCCGCCGGTATTGGGCCGGAAGAGCGAGTTCTGCCGGGTGAAGAGCTCGAGGCCGAAGATGCGCTTGAGGCTGTCCGGCAGCTCGGGCTGGAGATTGTTCCGGAGGCTGTCGAGCATTGCCACCAGCGAATCGGCCTCGGTCCCCGGCATGAGTCCGAGGGCGCGCACCGCGTCGATCTGGGAGCGCTGGTCCAGGGTGCCCGGGCGTCCCAGCCCCTGCTGCGCCATGCCGGTCTGGCCCGCCATGTACTGGTCCAGCAGGGATGGGTCATACCCGGCGGACTGCAGCTGGGCCCGCAGCTGCTCCGGCGAGAGCCCCGACTGCATGATGGCGTTCTGGATGCGCTGCTGTGAGAGAGTGCCGGGCGCCTGCTGGGACTGCAGCGCGCGGTTGATGAGGGCCGTGTCCACGACCTGTGCGCGTGCCGCGCGCACACCACTCATGAGCGCGGCG
>DASSOW010000018.1:0-8726 GCA_035700175.1 Gemmatimonadales bacterium
GGCGACCGGGCGTTCATCGGGATCGCGGAGAACGAGCGGCTCGATCATCCCTGGTCGGGCAACGTGGTGGACCTGTGCCCGGTGGGATCGCTCCTTTCCAAGGACTTCCTCCACAAGGCCCGGGTCTGGGACCTGGACAAGACCGGCAGCATCTGTCCTGGCTGCACCCAGGGGTGCAACATCACGATCGACATGCGCGACGACGCCGTGGTGCGGCTCAAGCCGCGGCCCAACATGGACGTCAACCGCCACTTCATGTGCGATCATGGGCGGCTCGACTATCGCTGGATGAACCGTGGCGACCGGGTCGAGGCGCCCCTGGTCCGCAAGGGCTCCGGCCCGGCCGCCGCCGACTGGGACCACGCGCTGGACGCGGCTGGAGCCATCCTGCAGGACGTTGGCGGCCGAGCGGTGATCCTGGCGTCCGGCCGAGCCTCGGTGGAGTCGCTGGGCCTGGTGCGGAAGCTGGCGGATGGGTTCGACGTGATGGCAGCCGTCAAGGTACCGCTGGGCGACGAGGCACCGCTCGCGGGTATCCCGAACCTTGCACTCCGCCGGGAGCGGGTGCCCAACCTCGACGGCGCGCGCCTTCTTGGCTACACCGCCGAGTGGGCCTCCGCTGTGGAAGCCTCGCGATCAGCCGCTGTGGTGATCGTGCTCGATGCCGACCTCTCGGAAGGCGAGGCGAACTCCGTGGCGTCCTCGAGCGGGAAGGTGATTGCGTTCTCCACACTCGTTGCCGACTGGCAGGAACAGGCGGACGTCGTCCTGCCAGTGACCACCATGGTGGAAGAGAGCGGCGTCTACATCAATCGTGACCAGCGGGCCCAGCGCTTCCAGCAGGCCAAGGCGCCGCCGGCGATGGCCCGGCCGGCGTGGTGGGCGGCGGGTGAAATCCTGGCGGGGCAGGGGCCGGACGCCGATTCGCCCGCGTCCGCCGCCGAGGCCTTCTCGCTGGTGGCGCGCAGTGTCGCATCGCTCGATGGGCTCAGCCACGATTCACTCGGCTGGAGCGGCCAGGTGGTGAAGAGCGGCGCGGAGGTGAGCGCGTGACGCCGGAAATGAAGGGCTTCCTGCTGCTCTCGATCATCAAGCTCATCTTCGTCTTCACCGTGGTGATGGTGGGCGTCGCCATGCTGACGCTGATGGAGCGGAAGGTCTCGGCATGGATGCAGAACCGGCGCGGACCCAACCGGGTGGGCTGGGCCGGCCTGCTGCAGCCGGCGGCCGATGGTCTCAAGAACATCCTGAAGGAAGAGACCATGCCCGCGCGGTCGACCCGGGGACTCTTTGTCCTGGCGCCGGCGCTGTCATTCATCCCCGCGCTCATGTTGAGTGCGGTCATTCCCTTTGCGGCGCCGCTCAACCTGGACTTCGACTTTACCCTGGGACCCCTGGGCCGGTTCGTGCACCACGGCGCCATGCCGATGGTGGTGGCCGACCTGCCGATCGGTTTCCTGTTCGTCATCTCGATCAGCTCGATGGGGATCTACGGGATTGCGCTTGCAGGCTGGGCTTCGAACAGCAAGTACAGCCTGCTGGGCGGGCTCCGGGCCAGCGCGCAGATGATCAGCTACGAAGTGGCCATGGGCATGAGCTTGATCCCGGTGCTCCTGCTGAGCGGAAATGTGTCGTTCTCCGAGATCATCGCGGGCCAGCACACGCTGTGGTACGTGCTCCCGCTGTTCCTCTCGTTCTTCCTCTTCCTGGTTGCGGGGTTCGCCGAGACCAACCGCCTGCCCTTCGACTTGCCGGAGGCGGAATCGGAGCTGATCGCCGGCTATCACACCGAATACAGCGCGATGAAGTTTTCCATGTTCTTCATCGCCGAGTATGCCAATGTTGTCACCGTGAGCGCCATGGTGGCCACCCTCTTCTTCGGTGGCTGGGACATTCCCTTCACCCACTGGGACGAGTCCGGGACGTGGCTTGCGGTGCTGGCGAGCGGTGTCTTCTTCTTCCTGAAGACGTTCTTCTGGATCTTCTTCGTCATGTGGATCCGCTGGACGCTGCCGAGGTTCCGCTATGACCAGCTGATGGCACTGGGCTGGAAGGTGATGCTGCCCCTGGCGCTCGGCTATATCATGGTCACCGCCATCGCTCTCTGGGTGCTCGACGCCGTTGTCGGCGTGTCGAGCGAGCTGGTCCGGATGGGCGTGCTGACACTCATGAACCTGATCATCGCCGTCTGGGTGTTCCGCCTGCTGGACCGCGGGGCGCTCATCTCTGGTTCCGAATCCCGCCGCTTCCGCATCCAGGCAGCCCGGGCGGCGGCCAACGCAACTCTCGTCGGGCGCGGGAACGCGCCGGTGGCTGGCTGATGGCAATTGGTGTCAAGGTCCTCAAGCGCCCGGAGACGGAGGTCAGTTACATCCGGGCCACACTCAAGGGGCTGCGCCTCACCTTCAGGCACATGTTCGAGACCAAGGTGACGATGCAGTACCCCGAGGAGAAGGCGACCCGCGACGATCGCGGCACGTGGGCGCTCTCGCCGCGCTGGCGGGGCACCCACCGGATGCTCACCGATGAGCAGGGTCGTTCCAAGTGCGTGGCCTGCGGCCTGTGCCCTCAGATCTGCCCGTCCAACTGCATCAAGCTGGTGCCGGGTGAGGATGAACAGGGCAATCGCTATCCACTGATCTACGAAATTGACGAGTTCCGCTGCATCTTTTGCGGCTACTGCCAGGAAGTCTGTCCCGAAGAAGCCATCCACGTGGGCCAGCACTACGAGAACTCGGAGTACAGCCGGTCGCGGCACGTGTACGACCTGGAGCGGCTCCACGCGCAGACCCACGCCGTCTCGACCCTCTGGGATCCCTCCGACCCGGCTGGCGAGTGATGGCCACGTTCATCTTCTACTTCTTTGCCGTGGCGGCCGTCATCGGGGCCGCGCTCTGCGTGGTGCAGCGCAGCGCCGTGGCGTCGGCCATGTGGCTCATGTCGACCATGTTTTCGCTCGCGGCGCTGTTCATTTTCCTGCACGCCGAGCTGCTGGGGATCCTGCAGATCCTGGTCTACGTGGGTGCCATCCTCGTGCTGTTCCTGTTCGTGGTCATGCTGCTGAACCTCGACACAGTGGGCCGTGACGTGCGGGGGCCGGCCGGGATCGGTTCATCGGTGGCCATCGGTGGGCTGCTGCTGGTGGAGCTGATTGCCCTGTGGCGGTATACGCCGGAGCGCATCGTGACGGAACTGGCGCGGCTCCCGGCCGGCATGACCGTGACGTTGCCGGCAAAGTCGGCGGTTGAGGTGGCAGTGGCCAAGCAGGGCGTGGTCGGCGCCCTGGCGGAGCCGATGTTCCGGACCTACCTGATTCCGTTCGAGATCACCTCGCTCCTGCTGCTCGCGGCGCTGGTCGGCGCCGTGGTGCTCGCCAAGCGGAGAATCTGATGCCCCAGGCGTCGTTCATCGGGCCGTCGCTGGCGCTCAGCGCCATCCTGTTCAGTATTGGCGTGGCCGGGGTGCTGCTGCGCCGCAACGCCATCATCGTCTTCATGTGCGTCGAGATCATGCTCAACGCCGTGAACCTGGCGTTCATCGCGCTGGCGCAGCTGCACGGTGTGGGTGGACAGGTCATGGTCTTTTTCGTGATGACGGTCGCGGCCGCCGAGGCCGCGGTGGGGCTCGCAATCATCCTTGCCATCTTCCGCCATCGGCAATCGGTGGACCTCCAGAACACCAACCTGCTCAAGGGCTGATGACGCTCTCCCTTCTGGCCCAGGCCGGCGAATCGGCGAGTCCGGGCGGCGCCATCGGCCTGCTCTGGCTGACGATCGCCTTGCCGCTGGCCGGCTTTGTGGTCAATGGCTGGCTATCGGTGCGCCGCTCCCGGGCCAAGGCCGTCGTGTCATTTGTGGGACCGGCAGTGCTCTTCGCCTCGTTCGCGGTGGCGCTTGCGGCCTTTCTCCAGCTGCAGGGAATGCACGCTGAGGCGCCCATCGTGCAGCGGCTCTGGAGCTGGCTGCCGGTCGGCAACTTCCGCATTGACCTGGCGCTGCAGTATGACCAGCTCTCGGCGGTGATGCTGCTGGTGGTCACAGGCGTCGGCAGCTTCATCCACCTGTTCAGCGTCGGCTACATGCGAAGCGATGAGGGGTATGCGCGCTACTTCGCCTACCTCAACCTGTTTGTCGTCTTCATGCTGGTGCTGGTGCTGGGCTCGAGCTATCCGGTGCTGTTCATCGGCTGGGAAGGGGTGGGGCTCGCCTCGTACCTGCTGATCGGGTTCTGGTTCAACGACAAGGCCAATGCCGACGCCGGCAAGAAGGCCTTCATCGTGAACCGCATCGGCGACTTTGGCTTCCTGATCGCCATGTTCCTGCTCTGGAATGCCGCCGGGACGCTGGACTTCAGCGGTGTCACCGCGTGGGCTTCGGCCAACCCCGGCCTCGCGGGCTCCGGCCTCGTCACGGCGATCGCGCTCTTCATGTTCCTCGGCTGCGCCGGCAAGTCGGCCCAGATTCCGCTCTACACGTGGCTGCCCGACGCCATGGCCGGTCCGACACCGGTCTCGGCGCTCATCCACGCGGCCACGATGGTCACGGCAGGTGTGTACCTGGTGGTGCGGAGCAACGTGATCTTTGCGATGAGCCCCGTGGCCAGCACCGTGGTGGCGGGCGTCGGCGCCCTCACCGCGCTCTTCGCCGCCACGATCGGGCTCCGCCAGTACGACATCAAGAAGGTGCTGGCCTACTCCACGGTCTCGCAGCTCGGGTACATGTTCGTCGGCGTAGGCACCGGCGCTTACGTGGCCGGCATTTTCCACCTGGTTACCCACGCCTTCTTCAAGGCGCTGCTCTTCCTGGGGGCCGGTGCGGTCATTCACGCCATGCATGCCGCCTATCACGCCACCCATTCGCATGCTGACGCACAGGACATGCGCAACATGGGCGGGCTCCGGAAGATGCTGCCCGTCACCTGGTGGATGATGCTGCTGGCCACGCTGGCCATCGCCGGTATCCCGCCGTTCGCGGGCTTCTTCTCGAAAGACGAAATTCTCGCCCTCGCGTTCGCGCGCGGCGCGGAGCAGCCGGTCTTCTACGTCTTCTACGGCTTCGGCCTGCTGGCAGCGCTGCTTACCGCGATCTACATGGCGCGGCTCATGGCCATGACCTTCCTCGGAACCAATCGTACCGGCGCCGAGGAGCAGAAGCACCTGCATGATTCTCCGCCGAGCATGACCATCCCGCTCATCGTGCTGGGGGTGCTGTCGGTGATCGGTGGGGCGGTGAACCTGCCGCACCTCGTGGGCGGCCATCAATGGCTCGACCGGTGGCTCGAGCCGGTGCTCAAGCCGGCAGCAGAGACGGCGTTTGGCCGCTCGCTGCACGGGCCGGAAGGCTCGACCGAGTACCTGCTGGTGGCGATCGCGGTGCTGGTGGGGATCATCGGGCTGGTCATTGGCTTCCGCGCCACGCTGGCGCGCCCGGTGCCGACCCCGGAGGCGGCGCCAGCCGAGCGGGGCTTTGCCCGGGTGCTGCTCAACAAGTACTGGGTTGATGAGCTCTACGACCGCGTGGTTGTGCGGCCGTTCGTCTGGGTGTCGAGGGCGCTTCTCTGGAAAGCGACCGACAAGGGTCTGATTGACGGGGCGCTGGTCAACGGCTCCGCCTGGCTCTCCCGCAGCGTGCTGGGCAAGGCGGGCAGTCTCCTGCAGAACGGACAGATAGGCTTCTACGTGATCGTCTTCCTTGTGGGCGCGCTCTGGATCCTGCGCGTCATGGCGGGCTGAGCATGACGGCGTTCCTCGATTCGATCGGCTACGGCGACTGGATCCTGCACGTGCTGGTCCTGTTGCCGCTCGTCGGCCTGCCGTTGATCCTGCTCGCGCCGGAGCGCCTGGCCAAGCACCTCGCCATGGCGGTGGCCACCGTCGAGTTCGTGCTTTCGCTCGGGCTCTGGTGGCACTTCGACCCCGCCGCCGGCATGCAGTATCGCTCCACGCTCGCCTGGATGCCGCAGTGGGGCATCAACTACAGTGTGGGCATGGATGGGACCAGCCTCGTCATGGTGCTGCTGACGACGCTCCTCGGTCCGATTACGGTGCTGGGCAGTTATCGCTACATCACCCAGCGCGAGCGGGCCTTCTACTGCCTGCTGCTGGCCATGATCACGGCGATGATCGGGTGCTTCATCGCGCTTGACCTGTTTGTCTTCTACATCTTCTTCGAGCTGATGCTGATCCCGATGTACTTCCTGATCGGGATCTGGGGCGGCGCCCGCCGCCTCTACGCGGCCATCAAGTTTTTCGTCTACACGTTCCTTGGCTCGCTGCTGATGCTGGTGGCGATCGTGGTGCTGGTGTGGAAGGTGGCGGCGGTCACCGGCAAGCTCTCGTTTGCCTATGGCGACGTGCTCAGCCACATCTCGGCGGCAGGTGACGCGGCACCGTGGCTGTTCGGCGCGTTCGCGCTCGCTTTCGCGATCAAGGTTCCCATCTTTCCGCTGCACACCTGGCTGCCTGACGCGCACACCGAGGCGCCGACCGCCGGCAGCGTGATGCTGGCGAGCGTCATGCTGAAGATCGGCACGTATGGCTTCATCCGGTTTGCGGTCCCGTTCTTCCCGTCGGTGGCGCTCAGCCCCTCCGTGTCCGCGCTCATCGTGGTGCTCGCCGTCATCGGCATCATTTATGGCGCGCTGGTGGCCATGGTCCAGCCCGACTTCAAGCGGCTGGTGGCCTACAGCTCGGTGAGCCACCTCGGGTTCGTCATGCTGGGCATCTGGGGACTCACCCTGCAGAGCGTCCAGGGCGCGCTCATGGTCATGATCGCGCACGGACTCTCCACCGGCGCCCTGTTCCTCCTCATCGGCATGATGTACGAACGGCGGCACAGTCGCGAGATCGCCGCGTTCGGCGGGATCGCGCGCAGCGTGCCGATCCTGAGTCTCCTGCTCACGCTGGTGGCGTTCTCCTCCATCGGCCTGCCGGGCCTCAATGGCTTCATCGGCGAATTCCTGGTCCTGCTGGGCAGTTTCGGCCGGTATCCGTGGGCCACGGGCATTGCCGCCACGGTCGTCATCTTTGCTGCAGCCTACCTGCTCTGGGCCATCCAGCGGATCGTGTTCAACAAGCTGGACAAGCCGGAGAATGAGGGCCTCAAGGACCTGTCGGTGCGTGAGCTCGTGGTGCTTGCGCCGCTCATCATCGGCATCATCTGGATGGGACTCTACCCGGCGCCGCTGCTCCGTCGGACGGAGTCCTCGGCTCGCCAGTTCATCGAATACGCACAACCTGGCCGCTCCAGCGCCATCAACCCCGTGGGCGTCGAGGTGCAGCCGTGAACGCCATTGACCTGACCACACCTCTCGGCATTGCCAAGGCGCTCGTGCCGGAGCTCATCCTGGCCGGTTCCGCGCTCGTCGTGCTGCTGGTGGTTGCCTGGCGCCACCGGACACCGGCCGACGCCCGGCTCGCCGGGTGGCTCAGCGCACTCGGGCTGGTGGCGTCCGGCGGCGGCCTCGCCTGGCTGTGGATGAGTGGCGCGCGGGCGGACGGCCTGCCGCAGATGATCGCGGTCGACAATTTCCGCTTTGCGGCGGACGCGCTGATCCTCATTTCGGCGCTGGCCACGGTGCTGGTGTCGCTGCACTACCTCGAGCGCGAAGGCATGCTGGCGCCAGAGTATTACCCGCTGATACTGCTCGGCACCGCCGGCATGCTGTTTCTGGCGGGCGCCATGGACCTCATTGTCCTGTTCCTCGGGCTCGAGGTCATGTCGGTCGCCGTCTATGTCCTTGCGGGTTACGACCGCCGCAACGCCTTCTCCGCCGAAGCGGCGCTCAAGTATTTCCTGATCGGCGCCTTTGCCTCGGGCTTCCTGCTCTATGGCATTGCGCTTACCTACGGCGCCACCGGCCAGACCAACATCCCCCTGATCGGCGCGGTGCTGGGTGTGGGCGCGCCCTCGCTGCTGTCGCGCATGGGACTCGGCCTTCTGCTGATCGGGCTTGGCTTCAAGGTGGCAGCAGTGCCGTTCCACATGTGGGCACCCGATGTGTACGATGGTTCCCCGACGCCGATCACCGGGTACATGGCCACGGGCGTCAAGGTGGCCGCGTTCATCGCGCTCACCCGGCTCATGGTGGAGGCATTCCCGTCACTGGACCAGTTCTGGCAGCCGGTGATCGGTGTGCTCGCGGTCGTGACGATGGTAGTCGGCAACCTCGTTGCACTGGCGCAGAAGACGCTCAAGCGGATGCTGGCCTACAGCTCCATCGCCCACGCCGGCTATCTGCTCACCGCGCTCTGGCCCGGGACACACCTCAGCGCCAGCGCGGTCATGCTGTATCTCGGCGCTTATACGCTGACCACCCTTGCCGCCTTTATCCTGCTGGGATCGCTGGGCCGGAACGGGGAACGCGCGGTCCGGTTCGACGACATCGCCGGCCTGGCGCGGCGACGGCCGTGGACTGCGTTCGCGCTCGCCATCTGCATGCTCAGCCTGCTGGGCTTTCCCGGCACGTTCGGCTTCATCGGCAAGTGGTACATCATCCAGGCCGTGGTGGCCGCGCGCCAGTATATCCTGCCCATCGTTCTGGTTGTCACCAGCGTGATTTCGGCGGGCTACTACCTGCCGGTAATCATGGCCATGTACATGCGTGATCCCGGCGAAGAGGCCGAGTGGCACGGGCTCCGGCTGGCGCGCCCGGCGGCGTGGGTCACCGGGATCGCGGTGGCAGCCCTGCTCGTCTTCGGCGTCCTGCCGCGCCGCGCCATCGACGTG
>DASSOW010000019.1:0-4163 GCA_035700175.1 Gemmatimonadales bacterium
CAGCTTTCGCTGGGGTGACGAATCACTGAGCTCCGACTCCCGCGACCCGCGACCCGCGACTCTCCCCCTACTCGCATTTCACCCGCGGATTGAACTGCGCAAACATCCCCTTCGGATTCTCCCGGTACAACCACACATGCAAGTCGTAATGCGGCTCGAAGCCGTGGGCCTCGTCCACCTCGGTGGCGGGGTTGTCTTCCATGTTATTGAACGACTGGCCCTGGAAGGTGGGCGGCGCGGTGTGGCCGGCTGCTTCCCACGCTTTCTTGAACACCAGGTTCTCCACCGCCACCAGCTGGGACGACCCGTCCGCCTGCGGCTCATAGATAAGAATGGCCGGCTGGCGGAAGTCGGTGTAGGTGCTGGTGCCGTTGACGCGCGGGTTGGGTGGGCCGGTGATGCCGAGGAGGTCGGGCCGCACGTAATGCACGCCCATCGCGCCCTCCTCGGCGGGGCGGCCTTCCATCGTGGCGGCGACGCACATGCCCGACGGGTCGGGGATGTAGCCATCAGCCAGGGCGACCTTCACGTCCTGGTAGCGGGAGGTGAGCTCGCGCACCTGCTTGAGCGTGGGCTCGGCGACGGCCGATTTGGCGGCCTGGGACTGCAGGGCGGGCGGGGCGAGCAGGGCAAGCAAGGCGAGCAGGAGGGTCGCGGGTTTCGGGTCTCGGGTCATGGGGGCCTCGACAGGGGTTCGGTGTAGCCCGATATCCTACCGCCCGCCCGAAATTCCGCCAGACCCCGGCCCCTGAAACGACACGACTTCCCGACCCGTCATGCCAGGAGGGCCACTTTCACAACTGCCAGCGTTCGGGAACTGCCAACGCAGAGGCGCAGAGACGCGGAGGAAGCGCAGAGAGCTCCCTGCACACCTGGCGTTCCGATCTCCCCGGGAAAGACCACAAACAATTTGTTGATGTCGGCAATGGAAATCGGAGCTACAGAATATGACTGGGCCCTTTGCGCTCTCTGCGTCTCCGCGTCTCTGCGTTGGCAGTTAAGGATGGCGGCATGACTCGAGACCCGCGACTCGCGACCCTCCTGCTCGCCTTGCTCGCCCTGCCTTCCTGCAAACCTGAGCAAAGCTGGGGCTACGTCGCCACCCTTGGCAACGACACCACCTCGGTCGAGCGGGTTACCCAGCGCGGCAACCACATCACCGGCGACGCGGTGGGAAGGTCGCCCACGGTGGTGCGGCGGCACTGGGAGATGACCCTGGCGCCAGACGGCGGCGTGAGTCGGTGGGTCATGGACAGCCGCATCCCCAACGCGCCGGCGGGCGAGCGGGAGCTGCATCATGAGTTCGAGCGGGAGGACGGTGAGCTCCGGATCGTCCGGCGCAATGGCAAGGGCGGCACTGACCGCACCGGGCCCGAGCCCTGGACCCGCGTGGTCCCGTGGAATGCCTTTCTGTACTCGACCTATGACCAGCTGATCCAGGACGCACGCGGGTTGCCCGACAGCACCCGGATCGGGCTCTACTTCTTCGAGGGATGGCACGAGGGGAGCGTCGGTTTCGGCCGAGTGCGAGAGATTGGTGAAGGACGCTACTCCATCATGAGCACAGGGCTGGCCGGGCTGGGAGAGGCCCGAGTCGACGAGTCGGGCCGGATGGTTTCCTACTCGGGCGACGGGACCACGTACAAGCAGGAAGTCCGTCGGGTAACCGACATCCCCGACCTTGATGCGCTCTTCCAGCGCTACGCCGCTGATGAGCTCAAGCGCGGCGCGCCCCGGGCCCTCAGCATCCGCGATACCGCACGCGGGACGGTTGGGAAGGCACAGATCACCGTGGATTACAGCCGCCCGCTCCAGCGCGGGCGCGTCCTCGTCGGCGGACTCATCCCCTATGGCCAGGTCTGGCGCACCGGCGCCAATGCCGCCACCCAGCTCACCACCTCGGCGCCGATCACGCTCGCCGGCGTCGCCCTCGACAGCGGCACCTACACCCTCTGGACCTTTCCGTCGGAAAGCGGCGTCCAGCTCATCATCAACCGGGAACACGGGCAGTGGGGCACGGAGTACAATGCCCAGTATGACATCGCGAGGGTGCCGATGAAGGTGGATACGACTCAGAAGCCGGTAGAGAAATTCACGATCCGCATCGGCTCGGAGCCATCTGCGTCAAGCGTTTCATCTGCGACATCTGTGGATCCATCTGCGACATCTGTGGATATGGAGTGGGGACGGTTCCGCTGGAGTGTGCCGATTTCGGGGCAAGAGGTTCACACGAAAACACGAAAGCACGAAAAGGCTGTTCAGCGATAGATATCCTTTCGATCACCCAGCGACACGACCAGCACCAGGAGAATCTTGTCGTTGGCCTGAAAGAGAACGCGATAGTCTCCGACCCCGATTCGGTAGATCCCCGCTTCGGCGGAGAGCTTTGTTACCCCTTGCGGTCTTGGCTCCTGCTCGAGCCCGTTGACGGCAACAGCCAGCCGCCGCTGCACTTCGCGCGGGAGCTTCCTGAGCTGCCGTGCGGCACTCGAGGTGAACTCAAGGTGATACATCGCCCGGTATCGATGGCATTCCCGCGGTGATCACAGCTCGAGCTCCTTGCGCAGCTCGAGCAGCTCGAGATCCCGGGCGGAGACCACAGCCGCCACGTCCTTTCCGTGGCGGTGGAGCAGAATCCGGTGGCCACCGTACGAAACTTCGTTGATGATTTCGGCGAGCCTGCTGCGCGCCTCACTGGCGGAGAATCGCTCTTCCATTTTCGCACCCTGCTGTCCTGGTGTGACTTAGCTATCCGACCCCGCTCCGGACGGCGCCTACCGCCTTGACGTCATGACGTCATGACGTTACCATACAGTATGAGTACTCTCAAGCGCGCCACCGTCTACTTCGATCCCAGTCTCCATCGGGCCCTTCGCATCAAGGCCGCCTCCAGTGAGCGGAGTCTTTCCGACCTGGTCAATGCCGCCGTTCGGGCCAGCCTGGCCGAGGACGCCGAGGACCTGGCTGCCTTCGACGAACGGGCCAGGGAACCGTCGCTCGCCTTCGAGGATGTCCTCAAGGACCTGAAGCGGCGTGGCAAGCTATAAGCTCGAAATCAAGCGATCGGCCGCCAAGGAACTCGGTCAGCTGCCGCCCAAAGAGCGGGGCCGCATCGTGGCCCGCATTCAGGCCTTGGCAGAGGACCCGCGGCCGGCTGGGGCGGAGAAGCTCTCGGGCCAGGAACGTTACCGGATCCGTCAGGGGGACTATCGGATTCTCTACGAGATCGAGGATGATGTCCTCCGTGTCGTGGTGGTGAAGGTTGGACATCGGCGGGACGTCTATCGTTCTTGATGCCACCCGCCTCGCCCTCGGCTCGTCTGCAGACACCAGGCACACACAAAGAACACGAAAGTGGAGGGGGGCGCGGGTCTCGAGACGCATGCCACGACCCAAGACCCGTGACTCACGACCCACTTCGTGCTTTCGTGTTTTCGTGTGATACAGGAGGGCGCCATGCCCCATCGTGTCCAGGTCACCCGGTTCGCTTCCCTCCCGATCGTCACCATCGCGACCGGTGCTGCGGGCTGCGCCGCGCAGGACCCGACCACCGTCGCGCCGCCGCTCGCCTTCCAGGTCACCATTTACCGCGACAGCTTCGGCATCCCTCACGTCTTCGGCGAGACCGATGCCGCCACCACCTTCGGTTTCGGCTACGCCCAGGCGGAGGACGGCTTCCGCATAAGACAGGGATTAGGGGCTAGGGATTAGGGACCAGGATTGCGCAGCGGAGCTTGTATCAGGCCCTGACGCCTAATCCCCTAATCCCTAGTCCCTAGCCCCTAATACGGGCACACCTGGTATCTCTATAATGGTGCGGTGCCCCGTCGCGACCCGCGCTTCAACTGGCAGCAGCCGGTCGACGGCAGGGATCCCGCCACCGAGTGGAAGGGCTATCACACCATTGACGACCTGCCCCAGCTCAGCGACCCCGCGTCGGGCTGGATGCAGAACAACAACACCACGCCGTTCCTGCTCACCGATCGCGGCAACCCCGACTCCGCCGCCTTCCCGCCGTACATGGTCACGGAGGGCGACAACATGCGAGGGGCTGCCGTGCGGCACCTCCTGGCCGGTCATCCGCGCTTCACCTGGGACGAGTGGGTCCGTGCCGCATTCGACGCCAGGGTACAGCTGGCCGATTCGTTGCTGCCGGGGATGAT
>DASSOW010000020.1:0-3019 GCA_035700175.1 Gemmatimonadales bacterium
GAGCCGCGGGTTCTGGAGCTTGGACGACGCGAGGATCGCGATCCATCCACCCTTGGAGAATCCGACGACCGTGACGTTTTCCGGCGCGACGCCAAGTGCGAGCAGGCTGTCCACCTGATGCACGATGCGCGAGGCGGCCGAATCGGAGTTGGCGTTGGGGCCGCGCTGGTCGCTCAGAACCTCGAAGCCTGCCTGGCGCATGGTGTCGAGGATCGCGTCGTACTCATAGACACCGTACGCCGGGTCGGTGGGACGCCGGCCTTCGGTCTCCACGATCTTCCCGTGGGAATAGATGACGTATCTGGGCGGCGCCTCGGCCGGCCGCGAAGCGCAGCCGGCGGTCAGGACTAGAAGCACGGTAAGGAGGGTGCGCATCATTGGTCGCTAGGCACTATGCGCTGAGCGCACCGCGCACAGCGCACAGCTCACTCACGGCGAACTGGGCCGGCTCGACACCGGCACGATTCCGTTGAGCCGCAGGTAGGTCACCAGGTTGCCGTAGTGCTCGCCGTTGTGCTGGGCATTCATGGTGAGCGCAAACAGCCGGGTCTGCTGCTCGCCGAACAGCTTGGTGGAAGCGCTCGCCGCGGAATCGGACTGGGCATAGGCGCGGTTGCAGTACTCGGTGGATGCCTTGAGTGCCGCCACCAGTCCCGCCTTCGAGGTGGTGGACTTCTCCACCGCGTCCTCGGCGCGCTCCGGCTCGCCCATCGCCGCGGCGCAGAAGAGATATTGCGACCCGGCGATGTGCCCGAAGAGCTGGCCGAAGGTGCGGACCTCGGGCGTGGGCCGATAGTTGTACAGGGAGTCCGGGAGTTCCTCGGCGGTGGCGGTGATGTTCCGGGTGACCTGCTGCCACAGGATACGTGACGTGACCACGGCGCCGCTGGGCGGAGCGGCATTCCGGCTCTGCGCCGCCAATGGCGCCGCCGCCAGGACCAGTGGAAGAAGAAGGGAGACGGGACGCATGGGGGACCTCTGCGAGGGACCAGGGACCAGGGACCAGGGGCCAGGGACTAGGGAACAGTTGAAGTTGCGTCGTCCCGTGGAGATGCGCCAGTCAAGGCATGGGGCATGGGGCATGGGGTCTACGACTTGTGACCTGCGACCTGCGACTATCTCAGCGCCTCCGCCAGTAGCGCCGGCACCATGGCCCGAAAGATCGTGCCGTGGGTAAGGTCGGGCCTCGGCGTGAAGCGCCAGTTGAGCGTCGGGCGATGCGCCGCCTCGAGCGCGTGGGCCACGCGGGCCGTGCCCGCATCAATGTCGTCCCGAGAGCTGGTGAGCTGGATGGAACGCGGGGTGGAGTCGTGCCGAGCGAGCAATGCGGCTGCTGAATCGGCCAGGTTGGCCTTGTTCCACCAGATGCTGGGATCAAAGGCGATGTAGTGACGGAAGAGCGCCGGCTGCCGCAGGAAGGTCTCCACAATGAAGAGCCCGGCCAGCGACTCGCCCACGATGGATCGCTCGTCGGTGGTGCGGTAGCGCCGATCGATTTCAGGAATCAGCTCGTCACCAATGAACCGCCGAAACGCCGCCGACCCGCCCACGTGCGGCGCAATCTGGCTGTCGCTGGCGACGCGAGTTGGTCCGGTGAGGTCACGGCGTCGCTCGGTATTGGGGATACCGACGACGATCACCGGCCGGATCTTCCCAAGCGCGACGAGCGAATCGACCGTGTTCACCACATGGGGAAAATCTTCGTTGATCCCGCCGTCGGGCATGTAGAGCACGGGATAACGCGCGTTCGAGCTGTCGTAGCCGACAGGCACGTGGACGTTGGCTGGCCGCGGCTCGTGCAGCGCGCTTGACGCGATGGTGAGCGAATCGTGCGCCGGAACCTGGTCTGCCGGCGGGGCCGACTGGGCACAGAGTATTGTTGCTGGAAAGAGCCACAGGCAGAAAGCGACGCCGACCTTCATTCCCTCACTCCCGGTTCAGGGAGCGGATTCTCGGTGGTCCTGACATACACACTCCAGATCTCGTGGGTGCGGACCCGCGCGAGGTCGGCCTGGCACTGCATGGCCACGACCGGTTCCAGTGAGCCACCCTGGTGCTCTTCCGCCCGAGCTCGGCAATCCGCGTCGCGGAAGCGGGTCCACTGCGCCTGCGCCTGTCGCAGCGCCGAAGGTGCCGCGGCTCTGCGCAACGCCATGTCGTAGTAGACCGCCATGGTGGAATCGGCGGCGTGGAGATCGGCGCTCATGCACCGGCGCAGCGCAGCGGTCGTCGTGTCGGAAGCGCACGGATCGGGCAGGGCCTGCTGCGCGGAGAGCACGGGAGCGGCACCCGCCAGCAGGATCAGGGCCAGGGCAGTGGCTCGGAGCATGGCGTGTGATTTCTCCTTGAGAGCTGAGAGCTGAGAGCTGAGAGCTGGGAGCTGAGAGCTGAAAGCTGAAAGCTGAGAGCTGAAAGCTAAACGCATAGCGCCTGGCGCTGCGACGCGATCAGATCCGCTCAGCATCGATGTGCCAGCGAGGCGGACAGCAGGGCACTGAAGCGAGCTTCGTTGCGTAGCAGGTCGAGGCCCGGGTCGCAGCGCAGGTGCAGCTGGAAGTGCAAGTCCTCCCTTGGCGAATACTGCTCGAGCCAGGCAGTGGCCTGGTCTCGCTCGCCCACCGCTGCGTGCGCTTGGGCGACATACACGGCCAGGTGCGCCTGCAATGGCACATAGCCCGTGGCCAGCGAATCAACCTCTCTCAGCGTGGCGCGCGCCCGGGTCGTCTCCCCGGCCCGTGCCTCTACCTTCGCGCGGCCGGCGAGTGCATTGACCGCCTCGACATCGGACGTCAGGCGCCGGGCCGCTTCGAACGCGGCGATCGCCTTCGGGAAGTTGCCCCGCTCGATCTCGATATCACCCGTGGTGGTGCGACCGAGCAGGTAGTTCGGGTCGATAGCAAGAGCGCTGTCCACCCAGAAGGCCGCGCTGTCGTACTGCCTGCGCCAGTAGAAACTGAGCGCCAGGAACGCCAGGCATTGGGTAAACGCTGGATCCCGGGAGGTGCACTGGTGCCACGTC
>DASSOW010000021.1:0-8947 GCA_035700175.1 Gemmatimonadales bacterium
CGGCGATGTGCGCCGCGTACCCGTCGCCGGTCTGCACCAGCCAGTGGTCGTGCCGGGCCGGGAAGAACATCACTTCCTTGGGGGCAGCGGCCTCCACCACGCGCCGGGTATTGGTGCCGACCCGGGTGCGCCGGGCCAGTACGCCGAGGTAGAGGGTCTCGAGATGGGCGAAAATGTCATACGGCCCCTCGATGAGCATGACGGTTTCCCAGGGGGAAATGGCGTCGCCGTCATAGAGCGCACTTACCTCGAGCGCATCCCAATCGTAGGAGCAGAGCTTGAGGATGGCGATGGCTTCATCAATGCCGCCGAGAAAGGCGTGCTGCTTGCCGAAGACCTGCATCGTCACGCGTGGATGGTGATCGTCGGCTTCCAGGATCTCGCGCGCCCGGACGAAATACTTGTCCGAGTAGTAGCCGTCCCGCATCTTCTCGACGGGGAGGTTGAAGATCTCGGGGTCGAGCCGTGGGCGGCGGGGCATGTAGGACTCGGGTCGCAGGTCGCAGGTCGCAGGTCGCACATTATTGGTCTCAGGTTGCGCGCGACCTGTGACCGGCGACTTGCGACCGTATCATCTCAAGGGTGCGTCAGAATCTAACCGATGACCCGCAACCCGCGACTGGCGACCCGCAACCCGCGACCTGCGACCTGCGACCCGCCAGCCTACCCGAAATGTTCCTCCTTCAACCGTGCCAGCCGCGTCTTCAGGCTGGCCGCTCGGCGCGGGTCCTCCATCCGCCGCAGCAGGCGACTCAGCCCATTGATCGCAGCGCCGAGGTCATGCAGGCCGTGCTCCTGCACATCCACGAGCGCGAGCCCCACCCTCAGTTCCTCTGCTGGCGTGAGCCCGCCGGCCATCAGGTCTCGCAGGGCCATGGCAGCGGCTTCCGGCTGCCGCATCGGTCCCGCCAGGAGCTGCGCCCGCCGCACCGTGGCTTCCACCCGTTGCGCGGGATCGCGGGCACGCTCGAGCAGGGCATCGGCGCCGGCCTCGTATTGTTCCCGCACCAGCAGCGCCTCGATGTCGGAGTAGCCCGCGCCCTGACGCTCCACGCCGGCGCCGGACAGCACGTTGGGCAGCGCATCGAGACCGCGATCCATCAGGCTCACGAGCCAGCTGCCGATTCCATAAAACAGCCAGAGCAGTCCGGCGAGCATCACCAGGCGCCAGCTGTGGGTCGGCAAGGCCAGCACCAGGGCGATGACGCTGAACCCACCCAGCACCATGCTGATAGCGAACCGCAGCATCTGGAGCGGATTTTCCCGGCCGCGCTGGTAGCGACGGCGGAGGTGATGGATGAGGGGCATGGGGCCTGGGGCCTGAGTCAACGGTCGACGGTCGACGGACGACGGACGACGGTTCCCATTTTACAGTGATCAGGACATTCTAATGCTATGCGCTGTGCGCCGTGCGCCGTGTGCTCGACCTGCGACCTGCGACCCAACAAGGAGCTCACCCGGTGTCCGATTCCCTCTCCCGCCGCACCTTCATCGGTACCGCCGGCGCACTTGCAGCCGGTGCGATGCTTCCGGCGTCGCCGCTCGAGGCAATGCCGGCGCCTGCGATCCGGCGCCCCACCGAGAGCAAGTTTGCCGCCGTCGCCTCAGGTAACGGGCTCCGTGCGGTGAATAAGGCGTTCGAGCTCTGCTCTGGCGGGATGGACACGCTCGATGCAGCGGTCGAAGGGGTGAAGATCGTGGAACTCGACCCGGCCGACATGTCGGTGGGCTACGGGGGACTGCCCAATGAAGACGGCGTGGTCCAGCTCGATGCGTCCTGCGTGCACGGCCCCAGCAAGCGCGCCGGCGCCGTCGCGGCTCTCGAGGGCATCAAGACGCCGAGCGAGATCGCCCGGCTGGTGCTCAAGTACACACCCTATGTGCTGATGGTAGGAGAGGGCGCCAGGAAATTTGCTCTTTCCTTCGGCTACAAGGAAGAAGACCTGCTTACGCCTGAGGCGCGCGACGTTTGGCTCCGCTGGCGCGCCAACCGGGGCCACGAGGATGACTGGCTCGACGTGCCGGACAACGCGAAGCTCACCCATCGCCCGACCGGCACCATCAACCTCGATGTCGTGAATACCAAGGGTGAAATCTCGTCCATCACCACCACCAGCGGCCTGGCGTTCAAGATTCCTGGCCGAGTCGGCGATTCTCCCATTGTGGGTGCGGGGCAGTATTGCGACAACAGCGTCGGCGCCGCCGGTTCCACCGGTCTGGGCGAGCTCAACATCATGAGCTGCGGCGGGTTCCTGACGGTGGAGTTCATGCGGCAGGGCATGGCCCCCACCGACGCCTGCCTCGCCACCCTCAAGCGCGTCATGAGCCTGACACCGACCCGGCTCCTTCGGCCCGACGGCCGCCCTGCGTACGACCTGGCGTTCTACGCCGTGAACAAGCGCGGAGAGTTCGGGGGCGCGGCCCTGTATCCGCAGCAGTACGCCGCGCATGACGGACGCGCGGGCGCGCTCCGGGACACCGCGCACCTCTACGAAAGGCCGTCGTGACCATACGGACAGCAGCCCTGGCCGTCCTGCTGTTCTTCACCACGGCAGCTGCGGCGGCGGCGCAGGATTCCGTGGTGCCGCTGCCCGGCGTGGGTGACACGGTGCGCGCCGGATACCGCTCGCCCTGGCTGCTGAGCTACTTCCCGTATGTCGGTGGCGGCGCGGGCGGTGGTCCGGTCGCGATCGGTCGGGTGCGCTATTTCCAGCCGGCGCCCTGGCAGGACCGGGTTACATACCGCGCCGACCTGGTGGGCGAAATCGGGATTGGACTCCATGGTTCGCACCTGGCGCGGGTGTCGGCGACCGCGCCGCTCCTGGCGCCCGGCTGGCGCGCCACCGCCGAGACCCACGCCATCCGGAACACCCGGGCCAATTTCTATGGCCTCGGCAACGAGACCGAGCGCAGCGACGCTCGGCTCGATGCCGACGAATTTGCCTACCAGACGCATCACACCAGCTACGGCGGGACCGCGGAGATTTCACGACGCCTCCATGGCCCGGTCTGGATCGCCGCGGGTGGTGGTGTCAGCCACGACCGGTTCTACGCCTTGTCTTCCGGCTCCGAGTTCGCGCTCGCCTTCGGCGACCGAGCGACCGACACCGACGTGAACGGCAAGGTCGAGCTGGTGCTCGACACCCGCGACAATGAATTTGACCCGCTGCGCGGCGTCGTGGCCGAAGCTGGCGTCCAGCAGGGGTCGGGCGGCGAGGGCTACACCCGGCTCTATGGCATGGTGCGCGGCTATTACGACCTGAGCGATGCCACCGTGCTGGCCGCGCGCGTCGCCGCTTCTGACATCCACGGCACGCCGCCTCTCGCCGCGCTGCTC
Organism: Gemmatimonadales bacterium; assembly: GCA_035700175.1. Classification (GTDB taxonomy): domain Bacteria; phylum Gemmatimonadota; class Gemmatimonadetes; order Gemmatimonadales; family GWC2-71-9; genus CAMLHP01. The sequence continues at coordinate 3,338 of DASSOW010000021.1, forward strand.
GCGCTCCCAACATGGGAATCGCCGGTCGAGGTGTATGGCGGCAACCATACCAATCGCGGCCTTGACGGCCAGCGCTTCACCGGAACTGGCGTACTGATGGGCAGCGCGGAAGCGCGGCAATACCTCGCGACCATCAAGCATGCGGTGACCATCGGCGTGGTGGGCTTCGTGGATGCGGGCCGAGTCTTCCAGGGCGAACGCCTGCGGCTCACGACCGAGGACCTCGCCGTCTCTGGCGGCGGCGGGCTGGTCCTGATGCTCCTCCGCGGGAACACAGCAGTGTTCAACGTGGCGCAGGGGCCGGATGGGATCGAGGTGAGTGTGTCGGGAGGGTGGGCGTTTTGACAGGACGGGCAGGACAGGCGGGACGGGCGGGATGGCCCCGCCCCTCTTCACCCTTTCTTCACCCTATCTTTTGAGCCCGATGCCCATCTTTCACCCATGGCTACCGCTCTGACAGACCTCGATTTCGCGGCGCTGTGGGATGAAGCGCTGGACTATGGACGCTTCGTGAACGAGGCGAAGAAGCACCAGGCTCTCTGGCGTGATGTGTATCGCCTTGCCCGCATCCCTGACTGGGCGCTTGATGCGATCCGGCCGCTCGCTGGGCATCGGATCGTGGTCATCGCGGAAGACTGGTGCGGTGACGCCTTCAATACCGTGCCGATCCTGGCGCGGCTCTGCGACCTCTCAGGCCACGTGGATCTGCGCATACTGCGGCGGGATGAGCATCCGGAGGTGATGGACCGCTACCTGACCAACGGGGCGCGGTCCATCCCGATCGTGATCCTGCTGGACGAGAACTTCAACGAAGTGCGGCGCTGGGGCCCGCGGCCCGCGGTGCTGCAGGAGTGGTACCTGACCAACCGTGAGATGCCCAAGGCGGAACGGTACCCGATCATGCGCCGCTGGTACGCGCGGGATCGGGGAGAGAGCATGCTGCAGGAAGTGTTAGGGATGGGGGCAAGAGACCAGGGGCTCGGGACTAGGGGTCAGGGCTGACGGGTGGCGGCTCGCCTCACAACCCTGGTCCCCAACCCCTGTTCCCTGACCCCTGCTCTCCCGTCCCCTACATCTCCCTGATTTCAATCCCCCGCTTCCCCAATTCCTCCACATACGCCTTGAACGGCATCGCTTCATCGGGCGTGTGCACGCCCTTCTGCGAGACGCGGCCGTCGCTCTGCATCTGGCCGGTGATCGAGAGCGAGTAGCCGGTGGTGCGCTCCATGGCGCTGATGCCGTGTCCCTCGTCGTAGTAATCAAGAAGCTGGAAGGTGGTGCTGGCGGGCTTGCCGTCCTTGACGCCCGAGACGGTGACCCGAAGCGCGACCAGGTCGCGACCTTCAGGCTTGAACAGCTTGGGGTGCACCGCGGCGATGAAGAGATCGCGCGGCACAACCTTCTTCCCCTTGACCTCGATCGCTTCATTGCTGATGAGGCCCAGCTCGCGGATGGGACGCATGATGTCCACGTGGCCGGGATAGCGCAGGGTCTTGTACTCCATCACGTCCACCTTGCCCTCGTACGCAAAGGGCATGGTGCTGATCCCGCCACCGGTGTGGAAGGCTTCCAGCGTGCCGACCGGCTTCGGAAACTCCACCGACTCAAGCTCGCTCAGGGCGTCGACCTGCATCGGCTTGCCGCCACGCAGGACCCACGAAGGCGTGGTGTAGTAATCCAGCGCGCCCTCGAGTGAATAGACGATCTGGTAATTGAGCGGCGGCTCCGGTTGCTGCGGCAGGCCGCCCACGTAGATCTTGACCTTCTCGACCCGGTCCAGCCGATGGATGCCCTCAGCCGCCAGGATGTTCACCATGCCGGGCGCGAGGCCGCAGTCGGGGATGATCGAGAGCCCCTTGGTTCTGGCAGCGCCATCGAGCTTCTTCTGCTCCATCACGATTTCGGTGTTGCCACCGAGATCGGAGAAGTGACAGCCCGCCTCGACCGCGAGCCGGGCCATGGTGCCATTGAAGTAGTACGGGAGGGCGCTCATGACGGCGTCGTGGCCCTGCATCAGGGCCAGCGCCGCGGCCTCGTCCTTGGCATCGAGCTTCACGGTCTTGAGTCGCGGGTCGTGGGTCGTGAGCCAGGACGGCAGCTTTTCGGGCGCAATGTCCGCGATGGTGACTGCCTCCACACCCTTGCTGCGCAGCAGGTCGAACGCACATGCGGAGCCCTGCAGCCCGCCACCCAGTACCAGCATCTTCATCAACGGCCTCGATCTTCCCGGTTAGTGGATCAGCCAGAAATTGGCACGAAAACCGGGAAAATAGGGGGGATCGGGGGCGGGATTCAACTAGGGATTAGGGGTTAGGGCGGAACGACTGGCGCTCGTCTCTCAACCCTTACCCCTGCTCCCTTGCCCCTGGGAAGTACGTCAACCCCGATAGCCCTTCCCTCCCTTCCAGCTTCACCAGCCGGGCTGCCCCGCCCTTGAGTGGGCGGATCTCGATGGCACCGTCCCGGATCCACGCAACTGAGTCTCCACCCCAGGCCGTGGGCGCGGAAGCCCCGGCTCCCAGCGGCTGGCGGCGGCCGTCGGGGGTCTCGACGCAGTAGCTGCTTCCGGCTGTGTCGCAGGAGACGATGCTGGCAAACGCCGGGCTGCCCAGCTGGACGCCCAGGGCACTATCGGCCTGGGCGCGCTCGGCGGGAGGTACGACCTCTGCCCGCGGCTTGGCCGGCGGCGCGGGCCAGCGCCAGAGCGATGTTTCGCTCTCGGCGTACACCGTCCGGCTGTCCGGCGACCACGCCACCCGCGTGAGGGTCTGGGAGACAGAATCGGGAAGCGGGAGTTCCCGCTCCCCGGCACCGAGCAGGTTGATGATCCAGATGGTAGGGTTGCCGGTATGCGGCTGGCGGAGGAACGCCAGCATGCCGCCATCGGGGGAAAGCGCGGGCGCGTACTCCCGCACCGGCGTGAAGGTGAGCTGCACCACCTCGTTGCCGGCACCGATCACCGCGTAGAGATCGCCACCGCCATTGCCATCGGCCGCGACCACGGCGTAGGGATCCTTCCCGACTTCCGCCTTGCCGCGCATGGGGGGCAGAGAGCAACCGAACAGCAGCACTGCCGCACACGAAAACACGAAAGCACTACAATGGACGCGGGACGCGGGACGCGGGACGCGGGGCCCGAACGCCCACGGCTCATGACTCACGACTCACGACTCCTTTCGTGCTTTCGTGGCTTTCGTGCTTTCGTGATTCTTCAATTCACCCCGTCTCCCATCTCCACATCCACCGCCAGCCGCCCCTGTCGAATCGGCGTCAGCAGCACCTCCACCACCTTCCGGTGCGCCGGATGATCCGCATAGCGCTGGAGCGCGCTCATGTTGTCCACATGCACCACCAGCACCCAGGGCCATTCGTCGGCGCCGGACGCGAGGTTGGGACCGAAGCTCAGGTGGCGGATCTCCGGAATGGTCCCGCGCAGGTCGAGCAGCCCCTCGCGCAGGGCCACGATCTGGTCCGGGCTGGTCTCGCTCCGGAACTGGAACAGCACGACGTGTGCGATCAGTGGCCCAGGTTCTCGCGATAGAAGTTGAGGATGCGGGTCCACGCGCGATCCACCGCCGGTCCATCCGAGCCCATCCGGCCCGGCTTCAGGAAACCGTGCCCGGTGCCCGGATAGACTTCCGCCACGTACCGCTTGCCGCTGCTGCGCATGAAGTCTTCCACCCGGGGCAGGTCCTGGTTGATCCGTGCGTCCTTCTCGCCGTACACGCCGAGCACCGGGGCCTTGATGCGAGCGAGACCAGCGCTGTCCGGCGCGGGCCCGTAACACACGACTACCGCCTGCAGCTTGGGGTTGTTGGTAGCGTAGCGGAAGCTCTGCCCGCCGCCCCAGCAGAAGCCGATGGTCGCGATGTTGTCCGGCCGCACCGCCGGCTGCTGGTTGAGCCAGTCGTAGGCGGCGTTGAGGTCCGCAGTGATGCTGTCGGGATTGAGCTGGGCCACCAGCTTGCGTCCCGAGTCAGGATCGGCCGGGCTCATGCCGAAGCGGCGCGAGAGCAGGTCTGGCACGATGGCGACGTAGCCACGCCCGGCCAGCTTGTCGGCCACCGTGGGTTCCCAGTCGGTGAGCCCGAAGATCTCGTGAATCACGATGATGGCGGGCGCGCGGTCGGAGCGCTCGGGATAGGCCACATAGGCGCGGACAGAATCGGCACCGCGCGGGATCCAGCGCCATTCGCCATGCGTGGTGACGTGATCGATGACCGACGGATGGGACGCGAGCCAGAACCCCACCGCACCGGCACCCGCGGCAATAAGGGCGACGGTAAAGTAGGAGGCGAGGCCGGCACGGCGCTGTGCGCTGTTCGCCATGCGCTGTGCGCCCGCTCCCTCGACCCCTCGACCCTTGACGCTCGACCCTCGACGCTTGAAAAACCACATACGCACCTCCTTCAAGTCTTTCTTCGAAACCATCGCGCGATGCGGCCGCCGCTCACCGCACGTTCCAGTGCGTTGGCAAAGTCATTCATCGTCTGGTACCGGTCTTCCGGTGCAAGCTCGAGGGCTCGTGCCACCACGGCATCGAACCGGGACGGCAGGTCGGGACGGAATTCGCGCAGGCGGCGTGGCAGTCCCTTGAGCCGGGCCATCATCGTCTCCTGCGCATCCTTCCCGACGAATGGAAGCTGGCCAGTGAAGAGCTCGAACGCCAGCACACCCACCGCGTAGATGTCGCTACGGCCATCGAGCGGCCGCCCCCGGATCTGCTCCGGACTCATGAACTCGGGCGTCCCCAGCACGATGCCGGTCTGGGTGAGCTTGACCACCTCCGCGCTGGCACGGCGCCGCTTGGCGAGGCCGAAGTCCATGACGACTGCGCGGGTCGCGGGTCGCGGGTCGTGGGTCACGGGACTCGCGACCCGTGACTCGTGACCCGCGATCTCCCTAACAAGCATCACATTCTCCGGCTTGAGATCCCGGTGGATGATGCCGAGGTCGTGCGCGTGCTGGAGCCCGCGGCAGACCTGCACCAGGATCTCGACACCCTCGCGGAGCGGGACGGCCCGGGTGCGAATTTCGTAGTCGGAGAGGGTCTCGCCGGTAAGGAAAGGCATGACGAGATAGAGCACGTTCTCGTCGGTGTGGCCGAAGGCCAGGATGGGGCAGACATTGGGATGCTCGAACCGATCGGCGATGTCGGCCTCGCGCCGCAGCCGCTCTACCGCGGCGCTGTCCTTGGCGAGCCGGGGCGGCAGGAGCTTGATCGCCACGGTCCGGCCGGTGCCCAGTTCCTCGGCCTGGTAGACCCACGACATGCCGCCCTCGCCCACCTTGTCGCCGATGCGGTACCGGCCATCCAGCACCGTCCCCGTGAGCGAGCCGTAGCGCGCCGATTCCTGGGCCGTGGAGCGCGGCGCGTCCTTGGCCGAATTGCGCACCCGTGGCTCGGTGGCTGGAAGGGGCGCGGCGGTCAGGGTGGGCGGGGCAAATTCGACGAGCGGCGAGCCACAACGCGCGCAGTAGCGCGCCGGGGGATCAAACTGCGCGTGGCAGCGCGGGCACCGGCGGTTGCTCAATCGCGCACGCGGTTCCGGCCGTCGCTCTTGGCGCGGTACAGGTTGTGGTCGGCCAGGCGGAGGAGCGACTCGCCGT
>DASSOW010000022.1:0-7253 GCA_035700175.1 Gemmatimonadales bacterium
GACGACCAGATGATGCAGTCGTGCGATTCATGGGCCACCGCGGGGCCAACGATGACATTGCCGGCAGGATCCTTGGGGCGCACCCGGGCCAGCGCCTCCCATGTGCCGATGTCGTCCCAGGCAAAGGCGCCACTCACCACCGCCACCCGATTGCTCCGCTCCAGGACTCCCACGTCGATGGAAATGGGCGTGACCTTGTGGAAGAAATCCTGGACGTCACCGGCATCGAGCCGGGCCAGCGCCGAGGCCACCTCGGGCGTGTGCCGGCGCACTTCATCCAGCAGCCGGCGCGCGGTCCATGCAAAGAGGCCGCTGTTCCAGAGCGCGCCCGCGGCCATCAGGTCGAGCGCCGTGGCGGCGTCCGGCTTCTCCTGGAACCTGGCCACGGAGCGTGACGTCGCGTCGAGGGGCTTGCCGGGTACGATGTAGCCGTAACCCGTCTCGGGCCGGGAGGGAATCATTCCCACCGTCACGAGCCGATCATGTTCGGCCGCCGCATCAAGCGCTTGCGAGGCCGTACGGCGGAATGCCGCCGGGTCACCAATGGCCCAGTCAGCGTGGAGTGACAGCACTTCGGCATCCGGGTCGCGCCGAAGCGCCTCGTGCGAGGCCCAGATCAGGGCCGGCCCGGTGGAAGCGGCCCGGGGTTCGACCAGCACGTTGCTGTCGGGGAGGCCGAGCCTGTCCTGTAGTGGGCCGGCGAGGGCGGCTCCCGTCACCAGGAGGATGCGGTCGGCCGGGATCAAGCCGTCCAGGCGGGCGACCGTGTCTTCCGCGGTCGAGCCTGGCCCGGTCAGAGGCAGGAGCTGCTTGGGATTGGAGGGCGAGCTGAGAGGCCAGAACCGTGTGCCGGAACCGCCGGCGAGAAGGACGGCCCACCTCATGGGCAGGGCCGTCGTACGCCGCGTTGACCTCGGGGAGCGCTACAGCTGGGCAGCAAGGGCTGGCCCTTCCTGGCGAAGTTGGAACAGGAGCTGACCAATGTCCGCCGAGGGTTCGGTCAGGACCAGCAGCCAGTTGCCATCACGAATGACACCGCCCAGGGCCAGGCCTCCTGCGCATTCCACCACGTACCGGGCGGCGGCGCCGACATGTCCCGCCTCGCCTAGTCGGGCGGCCCCGCGCGCAATGGTGACCGTGAGCGCGGCCAGCGCTTCCGCGTCGAGGGAGCGGCCGGCAGTGCTGATGGGAAGTCCGTCCGGGCTGGCAACCACCACCGCAGTCACGCCCGGTCGGGCGGCGAGGTCATCGACCAGTTCGGCCAGGCTGGGCATGGGCAGCTCCTGCAGGGAGGGTCGCGGATCCCAGCTCACCGGCCGCGCAACCTGCGACCTGTGACCTGCGACCAGACAAGGCGGGATTGTAGAAACGGGCTCCGGGGAAGTCAAGAAAAGATTGACCCTCCGCTGGCCAATCCTTACTCTTCACCGCACATGCGCGTCTCAACTCTCTGCCTTGCCGGCGTGGCGCTCCTCTGCGCCTGCGGCGATCCGAATGCCTTGCCCGATCCGCAGATCGAGAACGTGGTGGATACCATCTCCATCTCGGCCTTGACCGGTACCGCCATCCAGCTGCCGAGTGCGCTTTCGGTGGCAGGGCCGCGCGGCGTGCGCACTGATCTCAGCGCGGACTTCGACGTCGCATTCGACATTCGAGGCGAGGTCCCCGTGTTCATCCCCAGGGCCGGGCTCAATTTCCCCGCCAGCGGGCTGCAGCCGGGCTTGCTGCGGTCCAAGAAGGCCTTCGCTGAGATCGAGCAAGGGGAGACCAACGGCTACACCACGCGCGATACGGTCCAGCTGGCAGTGGGCGATGTCTTCGTGGCGCGGTCCCGCGTGGTCTGCTCCGCGCTCGCGGTGCCGCTCTATGGCAAGCTTCGCGTCCTTGAACTGGACGCGGCTGCCCGTACGGTCACCTTCGAAATCCTGGCCGACCAGAATTGCGGCTATGTCGGGCTCAAGCCCGGCCTGCCCGACAAGTAACACTCGCATGATCGACATCAAGCGCCTCCGGCAGGAGCCGGACGAGGTGCGCGCCTCGCTGGCTCGCCGGCAGGATCCGTCACTGGACGCGGTCGTCAGCGAGCTGCTGGCGCTCGACGCGCAGCGTCGGGCGCTGCTTGCCCGGGTTGAGTCGCTCAAGGCCGACCGCAACGCGGCGTCCGACGCCGTCGCCCGAAAGAAGAAGGCGGGCGAGCCAGCGGACGACCTTCTCGCGTCGCTCAAGGCCTCGAGCGAGGCGGTGAAGGTGCTCGACGCCCAGGTGCGGGAGATCGACGAGCGCCTCGAGCGTGAACTGCTCCGGGTGCCCAACCTGCCGCACGCCGAGGTGCCGGATGGCGACGCATCCGCCAATCGCGTGGTGCGGACCTGGGGCGAGGCGCCCTCCTTCGAGTTCGAGCCGCGCCCGCATTGGGAGCTGGGAGCAGCCCTCGGGCTCTTCGACCTGCCTCGCGGCAGCAAGCTCGCCGGTTCCGGCTTCCCGCTCTTCACCGGCCTCGGCGCCCGCCTGGTGCGGTCGCTCGCCAGCTTCATGCTGGATCTGCATACCCGCGAGCACGGCTACACGGAGATCGCGCCGCCGCTGCTGGTGAACCGGGCGTCGCTCGTCGGCACCGGCCAGCTGCCCAAGTTCGAGGAAGACCTGTACCGCACCGCCGAAGATGACTTCTTCCTGATCCCGACCGCCGAGGTGCCGGTCACCAACATGCACCGTGACGAGATCCTCGAGGCGAGTGCGTTGCCGGTGACCCTGGTAGCCTTCACGCCGTGCTTCAGGCGCGAGGCGGGCGCGCACGGCAAGGACACGAGAGGGCTGATCCGGGTCCACGAGTTCGACAAGGTGGAACTGGTGCGGCTGGTGCCTGCGGATCGGTCTGATGCAGAGCACGCGCTCCTGACTGGCCACGCGGAAAAGGTGCTGCAGCTGCTCGGGATTCCGTATCGGGTGCTCGAACTCGCCGCGGGCGACACCGGATTTGCGGCGGCCCGCACCTTTGACCTTGAGGTCTGGGCGGCCGGCGTTGGCACCTGGCTCGAGGCGTCGAGCGCCAGCACGTTCACGGACTTTCAGGCCCGTCGCGCCAACATCCGCTACCGGCCCGCTCCCGGCGCGCGCCCGGAATTCGTGCACACGCTCAACGCGTCGGGCGTAGCGTTCCCGCGCACGATCATCGCGCTGCTGGAGAACAACCAGCAGGCGGACGGGTCGGTGCGGGTGCCGGAGGCGCTGGTGCCATACCTCGGCACCGAGCGCCTCGTCCCACGTGCCTGAGCGCCGGCGGCCGATCGGCCGCCTGGCACCGACCGCCGCCGTCCTGCTGGTGGCGCTGCTTGCCGGCCTCAGCCTCGGCACTGCCTTTCTCGTTGCGCGCCACTTTGGCGAGGACGCGCAGTCCATGAGCCGGCTCTACTCGGGTGTCTACTCCGGGCTCAACAGCTCGCAGCCCGGCGGTGAGGCGGACGCGCTGCTTCGCCTGGGCGAGCAGGTCCGCCGCCTGGGCATGCCGCTTGTCGTGACCGACTCCTCCGGCAATGTCACGGCGGCTGACAACCTGCCGTCGGCGTTGCGCGAGCTGCCGCTGACCGATTCCCGTATCCAGCGCTATGTCGCCGGACTCGACGCCAGCAATCGGCCGCTGGTTGATTCGCTGAGCGGCCAGCGGATCCATTATGGGCCCTTGCCGGCCAAGGGGCAGCTCACGGCGCTCGCGGTGCTGCAGGCCTTCATCATCCTGATCATGGTGGCGGTGGCCGTCTTTGCCTATCGCAGCGGCATGAGCGCCGAGCGCGACCGGCTCTGGGTCGCCATGGCGCGCGAGGCCGCCCACCAGCTCGGCACCCCGCTGATGAGTCTCCAGGGCTGGATCGAGTCCTTGCGCGGCCGCCCCACGCCGCCACCGGAACTTGCCGAACATCTTGCGGCAGACGCCGAGCGGCTCGAGCGGGTGGCCAAGCGTTTCGAGCGCATCGGTAATCCGGCGCGCCGCGAGCCGGTGGGTCTTGGTGCCCTGGCGGAGCGAGTGGCGGAATACTTCCGGCCGAGGTTGCCGCAGCACGCCAACCGGATCACGCTTCGGGTCATGGCGCCGGGCGCAGGGCCGATGGTGACCGGCGATCCGGTGCTGCTGGAGTGGACGCTGGAAGCGCTGGTGAAGAACGCCATCGACGCGCTGCAGGGACGGCAAGGGGCGATCACGTTGAGGGTCGGTGCCGAACACGGGCGCGCGGAACTCCGCGTGTCCGACGATGGACCGGGCGTGAGCCGGGAGATGCGGCGCAGCCTGTTCGAGCCCGGAGCGAGCAGCAAGCAGGGTGGGTGGGGCATCGGGCTCGCGCTCGCGCGCCGCGTTGTTGAGGATGCCCACGGCGGTGAATTGATGCTGGAGCCAGGGGATCACGGTGCCACCTTTGTGGTGCGGCTGCCCCTGGCAGAAGAGAGGTCATGACCGACGACGAACGACACAGCTGGCTCCGCTCGCTGAATCCGGCGCAGGCCGAGGCGGTGGAGCACGTGCATGGACCATTGCTGGTGCTGGCGGGGGCCGGGTCGGGGAAGACGCGAGTGCTGACCACCCGGATTGCGAGCCTCATCGAGCGGCACGGCGTGCCACCCGATCGCATTTTCGCGGTCACCTTTACCAACAAGGCGGCCGGGGAGATGAAGGAGCGGATCGGGCGGCTCCTCAATCGCGATCCCTCCGGCCTCTGGATCGGAACCTTCCACTCCCTCGGCGCCCGCATGCTGCGCCGGGATGCGGAACTGCTCGGCTTCACCCGGCAGTTCACCATCTATGACCAGGCCGACTCGGTGTCGCTGGTCAAGCGCCTGCTCGAACACCGCGGCCATTCACCGAAGACGTTCACGCCCAAGGTGGTGCAGTCCATCATCTCGGGTGCGCGGAACCGGATGCAGTCGCCGGAAGACCTGCGCGCAGAGTCGCCCTTCGACCGCCTGGCCCACGTGGCCGCGGAGGTGCAGGAGGCCATGGGGCCTGCGCTCAAGGCGGCCAACGCCATGGATTTCGACGACCTCCTCCTGCGGCCGCTCGAGCTGTTTCGTGACCATCCCGACCGGCTGGAGTACTATCGCCACAAGTTCCAGTTCGTTCTTGTGGATGAGTTTCAGGACACCAACAAGGCGCAGTACGAGCTCATCCGGCTGCTCGGGCATCACGGCAACGTCGCGGCCGTCGGCGATGATGACCAGAGTATCTACGGCTGGCGTGGTGCTGACGTGCGCAACATGCGCCAGTTCCAGCAGGACTTTGGCGGGACGCAGCTCGTGCGGCTGGAAGAGAATTACCGCTCCACTCGGCTCGTGCTCGACGCCGCCAACGGCATCATTTCGGAGAATGCCGGCCGGATCGGCAAGATGCTGCGGACCAGCCGGCAAGGCGGTGAAGCGCTCACGCTGGTCGCGGCCGCTGACGAGCGCGACGAGGCCGAGTGGATTGTGCGGGAACTGGCCCGACGGCAGGGAGCAGCGGAGTGGGCGTACGATGAGATGGCCATTCTCTACCGGACCAACGCCCAGTCCCGCGCGTTTGAGGAAGCCTTCCGCCGGAGCGGCGTGCCGTACCGGATCATCGGCGCCACCAGCTTCTATGCCCGGCGCGAAGTGAAGGACCTGCTGGCGTACCTGCGGCTCGCCGCCAACCCGAGCGACGATGAAGCATTCCTGCGCGCCATCAACACGCCCAAGCGCGGCATCGGCGATTCCACCATCGCCGCGCTGGTGGCCCAGGCCTCCGAGTGGGGCCGCACGCTGCTCGATGCTGCCGCGCGCGCCGATGCCATCCCGGATCTCCGTCCCAACGTGCGGAATGCGCTGCGGGACTTCGCTGCGATGATCTCGCGCCTCAACGAGGCGGCGGCCACCTGGACGCCGGCGCAGCTGCTGGAGGAGATCATCCGGGCCACGGACTACGAAGCGTGGTTGCGCGCCGAGGGGCCGGAGGGGCTCGACCGCCTGGACAACGTGCGCGAACTGGTGGCGAGCGCTGCCAACTGGTCCGAAGTCGTGGCGCCGGACGCGGAGGACGAGGGCACGCCGCTGGAGCGCTTCCTTGCCGAGGCAGCGCTGGTCTCCGCCAACGACAGCATCGCCGGGGATGAGCGCGGCGTCACGCTCATGACATTGCACACCGCGAAGGGCCTGGAATGGCCGGTGGTGGTCATCGCAGGTCTCGAGGAAGGACTCTTCCCGCTGGCGCGCTCGCTCGAGCAGCTGGAAGGGCTCGAGGAAGAGCGGCGACTCGCCTACGTGGGCCTCACCCGGGCCAAGGACAAGCTCTATCTGAGCTGGGCGCGCGCGCGCCGGCGTGGCGGCGAGCTCCGTCCAGGAGCGCCCTCGCGCTTCCTCAAGGCCATCCCGCCGGACGTCATCGAGGAACGCCGCACCTCCGCGCTCTGGGCGCCAGGATGGGATGATGTCCCGAGGAGCGGCGGCGGCAGCCGAGGCTGGGCGACGCGCCGGAGCCCGAGCCCCGCGCCTGTCCCGGTCGTGGAGGAAGCATCCCAGGACGCGCCGCGCTACGTGAAGGGCGAGCGGGTACATCATCGGCGGTTCGGGTCGGGGACCATCATGGGACTGCGTGGCGCGGGGCGTGACCTGAAGGTCAGTGTGAACTTTGACGATGGCGAGGTGGGCACCAAGGAACTGCTGGTGGCCTACGCTGGCCTGGAACGCGACTGGGAGAGCGCATGAGCATCGGCCGGGATGACGTAGCCCGCGTGGCTCGGCTTGCCGAGCTGGCGGTATCGGAGGAGGAACTGCCCGCGCTGGTCCAGCAGATGGAGCGGATCGTGGCCTTCGTCGAGCAGCTTGGCGAGGTCCATGACGACAGTGACGCCGCGCCGTTTGTGGCGGGACCGGTCTCCACGCCGCTGCGTGAAGACAGCGTGCGCCCCGCCGCGCTGGCGCATCCGGTGGAGGAGATGGCGCCGGAATTTGCGCACGGATTCTTTGTGGTGCCGCTCCGCAGTTCGATGGAGGAGAATCCATGAGCGGCGCTCGGCAGGCGGCGCGCGCCACCGCACTCGCGCTCGAAGGCGCATCGGGGCTCAACGCCGCGCTGCACTGGTCGCCTGGGCTGCTTGAATCCGAGGCACAACGCGCCGATGCGCTGCCCGACGCGACCGGCCGGCCACTCTACGGCATTCCGGTGGCAGTCAAGGACAACATTGTCACCGTGGAACAGCCCACCACCTGTGCGTCGCGCATCCTGGGCGGTTACGTATCGCCCTACAATG
>DASSOW010000023.1:0-6680 GCA_035700175.1 Gemmatimonadales bacterium
GCTGGGGTCCATTCAGGGGCACGAAAGGCGCGAGTGAAGTCGATGCATGACATACGTAACCTGCAGCAGATTGCCTGGCAGTATCAGGAGCAGCTCCTCCAGCTGAATGAGTTGCCAGATGAGTATACGAGCCTATTTCGCGCGCTCCGCTCGGTGATACCTTGAAGACGTTGCAAACTAAAACAACCTAACGGCAGTGACGGCGCGAGGCGATCTTCCCAGCCGCCGCACTACCGAGCCGTCTACCAGATATATTCCATCCCGTCCTCCACCTGTCGCACGAACGCCGCCAACAATCGCGCGGTACGCTCCAAGTCTCCAGCGTCACGATCGCCTTCGGCAACCGGGTGGCTCGCTGCGCCACCGCCAGCTGCTCGGCGGGCGAACGGGAAGTCAACGACGGCAGCCAGTTCGTGCTGGCGCGGAGCAGCAGCGGCGTGATCACCGACGCCTACGGCTACTATCCCGGCGGCGACCAGCCGATGAGCCTCCAGCTGCCGAGCGGCCGAACTGGGGTGTTCATTACCGACCCCGCACTCCGAGGGACCGCGCGGGCCATCGTCGATGCGGACAAGAACGCCACGAACCCCGAGTTCAAGACCTACGCGGTCTCGCCCTGGGGCGAGGTGGCAGCCGATACCGGGAGCATCACCCGGCTCCGGATGGCAGGCCAGCAGTACGATCAGGGCTCCGAGCTCTACTACATGTGGGCCCGGTACTATGACCCCAGCACCGGTTATATCGGGACCACGCACCAGTAGAGAGCTGTTACCTTACGGCGCCCCAACCCTCGGCCTCATGCACGCCTTCGCCGTCACCGCCCCAGGCCTCGAAGCCCTGACCGCCCGCGAGCTGACCGAGCTCGGCTTGCCTGTCACTAATAGAGAGCCCGGCGGTGCGAGCTTCGAGACCGACGCCGACGGGCTCGCCCGCGCCAACCTCTGGCTCCGCACCGCGTCACGCGTGCTGGTGCGAGTGGCGGAGTTCCACGCCCACTCCTTCGCCGAACTCGAACGCCATGCGCGCAAGGTGCCGTGGGAGAATTTCCTGGCCGAGGGCGTGCGGCCGGTCTTTCGGGTCACCTCCAAGAAGTCCAAGCTCTATCATCAGGATGCCATCGCCGAGCGGCTGGAGCGATGGATCGGGCGAGCAGCGGGTGACGAAGCGCCGGAACAGCTCTTCATCGTCCGGCTGCATCGGGACCATGTCACCATCAGCGCCGACTCCTCCGGCGAGCTGCTGCACAAGCGGGGCTATCGGCTGGAATCGGGCAAGGCGCCGCTGCGCGAGACGCTGGCCGCCGCGATGTTGCTGGCCATCGGCTGGGACGGGACGGTGCCGCTTGTGGATCCCTTCGCCGGCTCCGGGACCATTCCCATTGAGGCGGCGCTGATTGCGCGGGGCATGGCGCCGGGCGCGGGACGGTCGTTTGCGATGGAACGGTGGGGGACCCGGGGCGGCACCGGCGTTGCGGCCGCGACCGGTAGGGGCGGCCCGCGGGCCGCCCCTACAGAGGGCGCCCCCGGTCGACCGTCGACCGTCGACCGTCGACCCATCATCACCGCCTCCGACCGCGACGCCGGCGCCGTGGCGGCCATGCGCCGGAATGCGGAGCGCGCCGGCGTGGCCGACGCCCTTTCCATTAGACAGGCGGTGATTTCAGACCTGGAATTGCCGGAGACACCCGGCTGGATCGTGACCAACCCGCCCTACGGCGTGCGGGTGGGCGAGCGGCAGCAGCTTCGCAATCTCTATGCGCAGTTCGGCCATGTACTTCGGTCGCGTGCCCACGGCTGGAAGCTGGCGCTGCTCAGCACCCATCCCGCGCTCGACCACCAGCTCGGTCTCCCGCTCACGCCGCTCTGGCAGGCAGACAACGGCGGTATCACCGTGCGGCTGGTGACATCCAGTCTGCCCTGACCCGGCAGAGCGCATCGTACAGCCTGGCAACCCGTTCCTGGAAGATGCCGTCGTCGCTCAGCCGCCACTGCGAAGCGTCGTTCCCGATCCCGGCCAGTTGCTCCTCCACCGAACGGATCGTGGCCCGATCAGACGGCGCCTGGAGCTCCCACGCTCCCTCACGCGTGAGGCGACGATTCCGCAGGGAATGGCGCGCGTAGTCCGCCAGCCGGAAATGCGGGGCGCTGCGGTGATGATCAAAGAGCGGCGCCACGCGCACCGGCGCGTGCGACATCTGCAGTGAGCCACACCAGTCTTCCCACTTGAACTCATTGATGTGGCCGTAGGCGTGGATCGGCACCCACGGCACCCGGAGCGCATCCGCCACGATGGCGGCATGCATCGCCTCGGCGATGACCACACTGCTGCCGCGGATCAGCTCGAGCGTCCGCTCCACCGGCGCCCAGGGATCGAGGAAGGTCCAGCCGAGCCGGGCACAGAGCGCCGGCCAGCGGAAGACGGGGCGGCTCTTGTGATGCGGCATGAAGGCGGGAGGGCCGCCGCGGCCGCCCGCCGGAATCAACCGCGCGATCAGGGCGGCAGCGTCGGTGATGGCCAGCTCCGGCGCCAGCCCCAGCGCGGCGGCGGTGCCGGGACCGCGCACGGCGTAGAAGTGCCACTTCTCGTCCTTGTCCGGCAGCTCGCCATAGCCGACACCGGCACCGAGTACCACCTTCACGGTTTCCTGGGGATGACGGGAATGCAGCACCGTCCCGATCCCGAGCAGCAGCGGATCGGGGCCGTCGGGGCTCGCGCCCGGCAGGACCCGGGGCCAGAGCCACAAATTCAGGTCGTCGCCGAAATTTCCGTAGGTATCGTGGAAGTAGTGTATTCGCATCAGGTTATGGGATTCAACTGTCAAATTCTTCACTAGGGAAAAACGAAGGTTACAGGATCACACCCAAGTGTTACCGTTGGCTCACCCCCTGAGCGCCGGCTGGACCGGCAGGAGCGAGGTGAGATGGCACCATCCCAACGCCGGGAGATCGAGGCGCTGATCCAGCAGCACGACACTCGCCTTCGGGACGACTTCGACGACCGCGATCTCGGCATTTATGTCCGCAGCCTGATGGTTGCGGTGGGCGGCGAATGGGCGTACAGCGCCATCCGGCCTGACACCCACCTCTATCGCGAGCTGCGCTGGACCGTCGAATCGGCCGACCGGTTTCGCGCCATCCTGGAGACCGTCTTCAGGGTGGAGCTGCCGCAGTGGAAGTTCCTCTGCTGCCGTACCGTTCGCGACGTCACCGCCCTCCTGAGCCAGGCCCTCAGCCGGGACGGGCGCCGTCTGGGCGGCTCGTCTCCCGCGGCATGACCGGCATGCCCAGGCACGTTTCGGTTCCCTCCCGCACCTGTCGTCGTATCAACAGCCCGTCTCCGGGCAAGGAGCGCGCATGTTCACCGGCAAGGAAGCAGGTGCTGTCACGCTGGAGGAGGCCCGGGAGCTGGTGCGTCGGTGGCGCGAAACCCGGAGCGCCTTGCCGGGAGACCCCAGCTGTGAATTTTTCGGACGTGATATCCTTGACAAGATACTCGCTCAGGAGGGGTGCGTGGGGCTCAGGGTCTATCATGGCCGGAATGCGAAGGGGCAGCATGCACTGGTCCTGCTCGGTGTCGATGCGGATGGGAATAACCTCACCGATGCCATTGCCGAGCAGGGCTTGCCGTGCCCGCCGGTCTGCCCGGTCTCGGGGCACCTCGATTGATCGTCTCGCCGGCCGATATCCTGGCATCCGTCCTCGGACCGCTCTGGAGAGTGGCTCGGTTGGCCCCGCTCTCCACGGTCGGCGTCTTTTCCGCCCTGATCCCGATCTACGCGGGATGGCGCCGGCGCGCGGTGCTGCCGCCGCCGCTGCGCTGGGCCCTGGTGTATCTCGTGGCGACCTTCGCCGAAGAACTCTTCATGGTGTACTGGAGCCGGTCCGGTCGCAGCAATCTCTGGATCATCAACCTGTACCTCCCGGTTGGAGCCACCCTCCTGGGCCTCATGTTTGCCGGCTGGCAGCAGCGGCAGCGGTGGCGTACGGTAATCCACCTGGCCGTGGCCATCTTCGTGGCCTTCTGGGCCGCCATGATGCTGACCGTCGAGCATATCCACCAGTTCGCACCCTATACCCCACCGGTGCAATCGTTGCTGGTCATCGCCGCGGCTGCATGGACCCTGGTACAGCGAACCAGGCACACCGCCTCGCCGCTGACACAGCATGCGTGGTTCTGGGTCTCGGTCGGGGCACTGCTCTACTTCGCGTACATTCTCGTGCTGGATCCGTTCTCCAGGCTGATGCTGAGCTCAAGTCCGCGACTGGTCCTCGTGGCATTCGAGATCAATGGAGCGCTGGTCACGTTGATGAACCTTTTCTGGATGCGTGCCATGCTGCTCGTGCGCATCCCGCCGAAAGCTGATGTGACCGCATGACCGATCTTCCCCTGAATTTCTTCTGGCTGGCGATCATCATCACGCTGGCCGCCGCCATCCTGATCGTCGCCTTCGCCGCCAGCCTGGTGATCCAGCAGCGCCGGCTGGTCCGGACCACGCGATCCTTCGGCGGCCGCCTGCTGGCGGCACAGGAAGACGAGCGCCGCTGGATGGCGCGCGAACTGCACGACGACATCATCCAGCGCGTGGCCATGCTGGGGCACGAAGTGGACGAGATCGCGTCGCTCAACGGGGCGAGTCCCGCCGAATTCTCCCGGCGGGCGGACGGCCTCCGGGCCGAGCTCGATGACCTGGCAGAAGAGGTGCGGCGGCTGGCGCACCGGATGCATCCCACCACGCTGGAGCACCTCGGCCTGAGCGCCGCACTGGAGCAGCTGGCCACGGAGTTCCGGCAGCTCGGGCTGGACGTGCGGGTGCGCGGCGCCCTGCCCGAGGGCCAGCTCTCGCCCGAGGCGGAAACCTGCCTCTTCCGGGTGGCCCAGGAAGGGCTGCGCAACGTACTCAAGCACGCCGGCACGCGGACCGCCATGGTGCGCCTTGGCAGCGAGGCCGATGGCGCGGTGCTCGAGGTGGCGGACGGCGGGGTGGGCTTCGATCGCGGGTCGACGTCGGCACAGGCGGGACTGGGTATCACCAGTCTCTCGGAGCGGGTGCGGCTGCTGCATGGCCGGCTCACCGTGCGGACCAGGCCGGGGCAGGGTACCAGTGTGACAGCGTGGATCCCCCCGGTGCTCCTGCACTCATGACCCAGCCGCGCCTGATCATCGCGGAGGATCATGCCCTGGTGGCGGCAGGGTTGCGGGTGATGCTCGAGCCGGCGCATGAGGTGGTAGAGATCGTGGCGAATGGCATGGACGTGATGGAGGCGGTGGAGCGGCTGCATCCCGACCTGGTGCTGCTCGACATCTCGCTGCCGGGTCGCAGCGGCATGGATGTCGGGCGTGACCTGGCAGCGCTCACGCCCAAGGTGCCCTTCGTCATGCTCACCATGCACGCCGACCCGATCTACGCCGACGAAGCGATCGCGCTGGGTGCCAGCGGATTCGTGCTCAAGACCGCGGGACCGGAGGAGCTCCGGTTTGCCATCGCGCAGGCCCTTGAGGGCCGCGTGTACGTCACGCCCAAGCTGGCCACGGCGGCCGAGGGCGAAACGTCGCCACCGGGACTTCATGCTGACAGCAGCCTCGCGTCGCTCACCCGGCGCCAGCGGCAGATTCTCCGGCTCATTGCCAAGGGATGGAGTCTCAAGGACATTGCGGACGAGCTGGGGATCAACGTGCGCAGCGTGGAATTCCACCGCAATCGCATCCGCCAGACACTCGGATTGACCAGTACGGCGGCGCTGGTGCGCTATGCGCTGGCGCAGGGATTGGTGAAGCGGTAGGTGGGTCGAGGGTCTAGGGGTTAGGGTCTAGGGGCTAGGGGCTAGGGGCTAGGGGCTAGGGGCTAGGGGCTAGGGTTTAGGGTCTAGGGTCACGCGAGCCCAAGCTCGCCCACTCGTCGTTCCCGCGAAAGCGGGAAGGTGGAGTCACGATTGAAGTGCAACACGTGCGCGGCAAAGACCCCGGCTTTCGCTGGGGTGACGATCAGGCGAGTTTCGGCGCCCACGACCCACGACCCACGACCCACGACCCACGACCCACGACCCTAGCCCCTAGCCCCTAGCCCCTAGACCCTAGCCCCCGGACTCCGCCCATCGACCTCACTTCAGGCGCGCCCTTCTGGCCGGTACGTGATGGCCTGCTGGCCAGCTATCCCACGCTCACGTCGGATCTCGAGTGCGACGTGCTCGTGGTCGGCGCCGGCGTGACCGGTGCGCTCTGCGCCTGGCAGCTGGTGCAGGCGGGGCTCGATACCGTCGTGGTGGATGCGCTCGAAATTGGCTGGGGCAGCACTTCCGCCTCCACTGCGCTGCTGATGTATGACCTGGACACGTCGCTGGTAGAACTCACCCAGCGGATCGGCCGGGAGCGGGCGGAAGGGGTGTACCGGGCGGCGCGGAATGCCGTGGAGACGCTGTGCGCTGTGCCCGTTGCGCTGAGCGCTGGTCGACGACCGTTGACTGTCGACCGTCGACCTTCTCTCTACTTCGCCAGCCGCACCAGTGATGCGAAGAAGCTTGCCGCCGAATACGAAGCGCGCACCCTGGCCGGCCTGAAGGTCGAGCTCTGGGACCGCGCGGAGATTGCCCACCATTTCCCGTTCAGCCGAGCTGCCGCACTGTGGCACCGCGACGCGGCGCAGGTGGATCCGCTGGCGCTCACGCATGCATTGTTGGCCGACG
>DASSOW010000024.1:0-3113 GCA_035700175.1 Gemmatimonadales bacterium
CATTGAAGGGACTGCGGACACATCTGGAGGATGCGATGGAGATCGGGATGATCGGGCTGGGCAAGATGGGAGCGAACATGGCGACGCGCCTCATCGGCGCCGGGCACCGTGTGGTGGCATATGACCGCTCGGCTGATGCGATCGCCAAGGCGGCTGAGGCGGGCGTGGTGGGTGCCGAGTCACTCGAGGCACTGGTCGCATCGCTCGAGGCACCGAGGGCGGTGTGGATCATGGTGCCGGCCGGTGATCCTACCGAGGCAACCGTCACCGCGCTGGGCGCAGCCCTCTCGCGTGGCGACGTCGTGATCGATGGCGGCAACAGCAACTACAAGGATTCGGTCCGGCGCGGCGATAAGCTCAAGGCGCAGGGGATCCATTTCGTTGACTGTGGCACCAGCGGCGGGATCTGGGGGCTCAAGGAAGGCTACAGCATGATGGTGGGCGGAGAGGATGAGCCGGTGAAACGGCTCTCCCCGATCTTCGAGGCGCTGGCACCCGGCAAGGAGCGTGGCTGGGGGCACGTGGGTCCCACCGGCGCCGGGCATTTCGTGAAGATGGTGCACAACGGCATCGAGTACGGCCTGATGCAGGCGTACGCCGAAGGGTTCGAGATCCTCCACAAGAAGGAAGAGTTCTCCCTGGACCTGGCCCAGATCGGCCACATCTGGCAGGACGGCAGCGTGGTGCGGTCGTGGCTGCTCGAGCTCACCACCAACGCACTGGAGGCGCACCCCGGCATGACCGACATCGCGCCCTGGGTGGCCGATTCGGGTGAAGGACGCTGGACGGTGGCGGAAGCGATTGACCTCAACGTGCCGGCACCGGTGATTGCTCTCTCACTCATTGCCCGGTTGCGTTCGCGCAGCGAGGAAGCCTTCAGCGACCGGCTGCTTGCCGCGATGCGGCACCAGTTCGGCGGTCACGCCGTGAAGACGGAGGCGTGACATGGGAGCCGATGCAGTGGACCCCGGCGCCGCGATGTATGTCATCTTCGGCGGCACCGGGGACCTGGCCCAGCGGCTGGTACTGCCCGCGCTCTATCACCTGCATGCCCGCGGCGAGGCGGCCGACATCCCCATCGTGGCGGTGACGCGTGGCGAGACCGACGACGCCGGCTACCGCGCCATGATCACTGCCGCGCTGGTGCGCGATGGCGTCACCCGGACCAAGGCCGCCGCGTGGGCAAGGAAGTTTCTCTACTATCAGCCGATTCACGACGGGACGGCGGATGACTATCACCAGCTGGGCAACCGGCTGGATGAGATCGAGTCCCGGCACAGGCTCCCGGGAAACCGGGTCTTCTACCTGGCGCTCCCGCCGCAATTCTTCGGTCCCACCGCCTGCAGCCTCGCGCGCGCCGGCCTGAACCGCGCACCGGGCTGGGTGCGCCTCGTGGTGGAGAAGCCGTTCGGGCGGGACCTCGATTCGGCGCTCAAGCTGAACCAGGAATTGCACGAGGGCTGGCGGGAGGACCAGATCTACCGCATGGACCATTTCCTGGGGAAGGACACGGTCCAGAACCTGATGGTGTTCCGGTTTGCCAACGCCATGTTCGAGTCGCTCTGGAACCGGGAGCACGTCTCCAGCGTGCAGATCAACGTGCCGGAGACGCTGGGCGTGGAGAAGCGCGCAGGCTACTACGAGAGCGCCGGCGTCATCCGCGACATGATCCAGAACCACCTGACCCAGATCCTGACGCTGGTGGCCATGGAGCCGCCGAGCACCATCGAGGCGGCGGCCATCAGGCAGGAAAAGGTGAAGGTGCTCCGGTCCATTCAGCCCATCGAGCCCAAGGATGTGGTGCGCGGCCAGTATACCGCTGGCCGCATCGGCAAGCGGCCGGTGCCCGGCTACCGCGAGGAGCCGGGAGTTGCTCCCGATTCGAAGACCGCCACGTTTGTGGCGATGAAGCTCGAGATCGACAACTGGCGCTGGCAGGGCGTGCCCTTCCTGCTGCGCACCGGCAAGCGGATGGCCACCCGTCTCACCGAGATTGTCCTTACCCTGCGAGAGCCGCCGGTAAGTCTCTTCCAGCCCTACGATGCCTGCCAGATGAGCGGGGACACGCTGGTGCTGCGGCTGCAGCCGGATGAGGGGTTCATACTCTATTTCGACGTGAAGGTACCGGGCTCCGGGTTCCGGCTCTCACGCGAGCCGCTTCATTTCGCGTACGGCGAGGCCTTCGGGCCGCTGCCGGAAGCGTACGAAACGCTGCTGCTCGATGTGATCCAGGGTGAGCAGATGCTCTTTGTGCACGCAGATGAAGTCGAGGCCTCGTGGAAGCTGTACACCCCGGTGCTCGAGAATGGCGGGACGCCGCTGCCATACCCGGCTGGGAGCTGGGGACCGGAAGAGGCCGACCGGCTGGCAGGCGAGGGGCCGCTCCGGTGGCGCAACGAGTGACCCCCGAGATCACGGTCTTTGACTCGCTCGAGGCGGCAAGCCACGAGGCCGCCCGCTGCCTGATCGTGGCGGCGCGCGAGGCCGTGATCTGCACCGGCCGCGCGGCCGTAGCGCTCTCGGGCGGTCATACACCGACGCGCCTGTATGAGCTGCTCGCCTCGGAGGAGTATCGCGCCGCCGTCCCGTGGGATGAAATCGACTGGTTCTGGAGTGACGAACGCGCGGTGCCGCCCGACAGTCCGCAGAGCAACTTCCGCCTGGCCGATGAGATCATGCTGTCGCACGTGCCCGTGTCGCCGTCGCGGATCTTCCGCATGCCGGCTGACGCGGCCGATCTCGACCGCGCGGCGCGCAGCTACGAGGCGCTGGTGCGGGAGCGGGTGCCCGATCTCGCCTTTGACCTCATGCTCCTCGGCGTTGGCGGCGACGGTCATACCGCATCGCTGTTCCCGGGCCATCCGGCCCTCGAGGAGACCGAGCGCCTGGTGATCCCGGTCGAGGGCGATCCCTCGCTCGAAGTACGCTGGCGCATGACCTTCACCTTCCCGCTCATCAACCTGTCGCGCACCGTGCTCGTCCTGGCCGACAGCGCCAGCAAGGCTTCCATCATTGACGCCGTCCGCAAGGGCGGCGAGGCCGCAGCACAGTATCCTGTCTCACGGGTAAGGCCGGCGGGGCATTTGACGTGGCTGGTGGGAGAACAGGCGGGG
>DASSOW010000025.1:0-14208 GCA_035700175.1 Gemmatimonadales bacterium
TCGGGGACAAAGCGCGAGGGGTCAGTCCCGACTGCGCCAGCGCAGCGTTTCGTCGTCGCCGCGTCAGCCGATGGCGGCGCGGCGCTGCTGGCGCCGGGCCACATGGAGTACGAGTTGCGGCCGGACGGACAGCTGCTATTCACCCTCCTGCGCTCAACCGGCGAACTCTCCCGTTCCGACCTCCCCGAACGGCCAGGCCACGCTGCGTGGCCCACGTCCGTGCCGGGCGCCCAATGCCTCGGCGCGAGCACGACGCATCTGGCCCTCCTGCCCTGCGGCCCGGCCGAGGCGGATGACGCCGTGAGGATGATGACGGCCTGGGAAGAGGCGTTTCTTGGTCCCCATGTGTGCTGGTACCGAGGCCGCAGCGCATCCGCGCCCGCCGTGAGTGCGGAGCTGGTTGGCCACGGACTGATGGCGAGCGCGGTGAAGCCGGCGGAGCAGGGCACTGGCCTGGTGCTTCGCGCGGTGAACATGCTGGACCAGGAAGTGAGCGGCGCCTGGCGTCTCGCACCGCCTCCGACCGAGGCGTGGCTGGTGCGGGCCGATGAGTCACGGCTGCAGCCGCTCCCCGTCGAGGGTTCGGCGATCCTGATCCGCGTTGGGCCGCGCGCGATTTCAACTATTCTGGTGCTCTGATGGCGCCCACACCCCGCCTCCGCTCGCTCGATGCCTTCCGCGGTCTCGCGATCGCCGGCATGATCCTGGTCAACAACCCCGGCAGCTGGAGCTACGTCTATCCTCCGCTGGACCACGCGCCCTGGCACGGCTGGACGCCGACCGACCTGGTATTTCCGTTCTTCCTGTTCGCGGTAGGTGCTGCGCTCACCTTCTCATTTGGCCGCCGACTCCGGGAAGGTGCCACCCGCAGGGCGCTCTTCGGCAAGATTCTGTCGCGTTCGCTGCTCCTCATCCTGATCGGCGTGATACTCAATTTCATCCCCGCCTTCAACCTCCACACGCTTCGGTTCAGCGGCGTGCTGCAACGGATCGGGCTGGTCTATCTCGTCGCTGCATCGCTCTACCTCGTGCTCTCACCACGCGCGCTCGCCGCAGTCGGCGCCGTGCTGCTGGTGGGTTACTGGCTCGCGATGACGCTCGTACCGGTGCGGGGCTACGGTACCGGGGTGCTCGAACCCGTCGGCAACCTGGCGCAGTACATCGACAGCCATCTGCTGGCGGGGCACATGTGGAAGCCCGAATGGGATCCGGAAGGTTTCCTCAGCACGGTGCCAGCCGTGGTCTCGTGCCTGATGGGGATCTACGCCGGCCTCACGGTGCAGCGGGCAGAAGCGCCGGAGACTCGCGCGGCACGCCTTGCGCTCGCCGGCTTCGGGTCGCTCGTTCTCGGCTGGCTCTGGAGCTTCTGGTTTCCGATCAACAAGAATCTCTGGACCAGCTCGTACGTGCTCTTCACCGGCGGTCTCGCCCTGCTGATCCTGGCCGCGCTCTACTGGTGGATAGACGTGCGACAGCGGCGGGCCTGGAGCACGCCGCTCTGCGTGTTCGGCGTGAACGCGCTGCTGGCGTTCGTCCTGTCAGGGCTGTTGGCTCGACTTCTTATTGCCTGGAAGATTGGTGGTACTTCGGCGCGAGGTTGGATCTACGAGCACTGGTTCGCCAGCTGGGCCGGCCCGCTCAACGGGTCACTCGCCTTTGCACTGGCCTACGTAGGGTTCTGGTACCTGGTGCTGCTGGTGCTGGATAAGCGGGGGTGGTATGTGAGGTTGTAGCGAGTTGAGAGTTGAGCGTTAAGAGTTGAGGGCCGAAAGCTGAGAGGCTGGAGCCACGCGATTGTCACCAAATAACTCTCAACTCTTAACTCTTAACTCTTAACTCTTAACTCTTAACTCTTAACTCGCACCCTCCTGGGATTCCACGCATCCTGAAGCGCATCTCCCAGGAGCGTGGAGGCGACGACCACCAGCACCAGCGCGACGCCGGGAGCCAGCGCAACCCACGGCGCATTCACCAGCGTGTCGCGACCGGACGCGATCATGGTGCCCCACGAGGAGGCAGGTGGCTGCACGCCGACACCCAGAAACGACAGGCCGGCTTCGAGCATGATCGCGTTCCCGAAGCCGAGCGCCGCCGCCACCAGTGCAGGCGTGAGTACGTTGGGCAGGACATGACGCAGCAGGATCCGCAGCCGCCCACCGCCCAGGGCACGCGCGCCTTCCACGAACGGCCGAGCGGTGATGCTGCGGGCCTCGCCAAAGACCAGCCGAGCCACGCTCATCCATCCCGTCACACCGAGGACCACCACAACGAGGACGGCGCTTGGCTGCCAGAGCGAGGCGAGGAGGAGCAGGAGCACGACGCGGGGAAGCGCGAGCGCAAAGTCGGTGACTCCTAGCAGCCCCATGCGCACAACGCCCTTGCTGGCCCCGGCCACAGTGCCCACCCCCACGCCCAGCAGGGAGGAGATGAGTACCGCAAGTGCCCCGACAGCCAGGGAAAGGCGAGCGCCATACAACAGGCGCGCCCAGACGTCACGTCCCAGCCGGTCGGTGCCGAGGAGATGAAAGACGCCGTGAAGATCGGTGGCGCCAGGGTGGAGAAAGCGCGTGGCTGCGACATCGCGGGTGAATTCGGGGCCGATGCTGGTGACCAGCGGCGCGCCAAGCGCAAGCGCAACCACCGTGGCGAGGATCAGTCCGCCCCACACCGCGCGCTGGTCGCGCAGCACGGCATTCATGCGTGACCCGGTTGCCGAAGGCGTGGATCGGTGAGCGCCGCCAGCCATTCGGCGATGAAGTTGCCGACGACGACGAGGATGGCGCTTACCGCCGTGGCGGCCATGACCACCGGATAGTCGCGCGCCTGGACACCTTCCACCAGGACGCGGCCGACGCCCGGCCAGGCGAAAATTGCCTCAACGAAGACGGCGCCGGAGAACAGTGCCGGCAGCGACAGCCCCAGCAGCGTCACGACGGGCACGAGTGCGTTGCGCAGGATGTGGTGGAAGCGAACTCGTCGCGCCCGGATGCCCTTGGCGGCCGCGACTGTCACGAATGGCTCGCCCTGCACCTCCAGCATCGCCGCGCGCACGAAGCGGGCAGTGCCGGCGATGCCGATCAGCGTAAGCGTTGTCAGCGGCAGCGCCAGGTGCCGGAGTGCGTCGACCATGCGCGCGCCGGGGCCCAGGAAATCGGCATCGAGCCCGGTGGCCCCGAAGGCAGGAAGCCACCGCAGCGAGTACGCGAAGAGCATCACCAGCATCAGGCCAAGCCAGTAGCTCGGCATGGCGAAGAGCGTCACCGTGGCGATGGACAGGCCGGTGTCGAGGCCGGTGCGGTTGCGGGCGGCCTGGACGGTGCCGACGATGATGCCGATGAGATAGCTGAGCAGGAGTGAGATCCCGGCGAGCTCCACGGTGCGCGGCCACGCCCGGCCGATCATCCGCAGGACCGGCTCGCCGGTTTCGATGGAGCGTCCCCAGTCGCCACGCACGAATGCGCGCGCCCACTCGGCGAACTGAACCGGCAGCGGCCGGTCCAGGCCGAGCACCTGACGCTGGGCCGCCACCTGGCCGGCGGTCGCGCTGGGCCCGAGCAGGCGGCGCACCGGGTCGCCTGGGGACGCGTGCAGCAGCAGGAAGGTGAGCGCCAGCACGCCGACGATGACGGCAAGGCCGCGCACGAGCCGAACCAGCATGGAGGCCAGCATCCGCCTATTCTACCGCATGACCCGAGCGCGAAACAGGCGTATCACCCTGCTGGCGGCAATGCTGGCCGTGATGGCCCTGGCCGCCTGCGGATCGGTGGCGGCCCGGCGCGGCGCCACCGTGATGTTCGCGTCGGGCGCTGATCTCCAGAGCATCAACCCCCTGCTCACGCTCCATCCGCTGGCTCATCAGGTGCAGCGGTACGTCTTGTTCACGACGCTGGTGCGCTACGACAGCGCCATGCAGGTGCAACCCTACCTGGCGCGGAGCTGGCACTGGTCCCGCGATCATCGCCGGCTCACCTTCATCCTCCACGCCAACGTGCGCTGGCATGACGGCACGCCCACCACCGCGCGCGACGCGGCGTGGACGCTGAATGCTGCCCGGGACAGCGTCACGGGCTATCCCCGCTATCAGGATGTTCGTGGCATCCAGCACGTGAGCGCGGAGGACGACTCGACGCTGGTAATTCAGTTTGGCGAACCCCAATCCCGGATCCCTGATGTTCTGACCGACCTGGCGGTGCTGCCGGAGCACATTCTTCGAAGTGTGCCTCATGGTGAGCTGCGAAGGTCGTCCTTCAACGAACATCCCGTGGGCAACGGTCCCTTTCGCTTCGTGTCACACGAGCCCAACCGGCGCTGGGTGTTCCAGCGTAACGACGACTTCCCCGCGTCCCTGGGCGGCCCGCCCAGGCTGGATCGGTTCATTGTCGTGGTGGTAGATGAACCGGCTACCAAGCTCGCGGCCTTGAGCTCGGGCGAGCTGGACTTTGCAGGCATCCAGCCGGCGCACGCGGACTTCGTCCGGCGCGATCCGCACCTGGCCGTCGTCACCTATCCACTCCTCTTCACCTACGGGATCGTCTTCAACACCCGGCATCCCCCATTTGACCAGGTTGAGGTCCGCCGAGCGGTGTCGGATGCGCTCGACAGGCAGGAGATCGTGGATGGCTATCTCTTCGGCTTCGGGACGCCGGCGGTGGGGCCGGTGCCGGAGGGGGTGCCGGGGCGGCTGGATGACGGTCGCGAGTCTCGGGTCTCGAGTCACGAGTTACCGAGACCCGCGACCCGCGACCCGCGACTCTCCTTCCAGCTCCTCACCGTCGGCTCGGGCGAGGCCGCGCTGGAGCAGCTGGTCCAGGCGCAGCTTGCGCGGGCCGGGTTCGGGGTTCATATCCGGCAGATGGAACTGTCTGCGTTTCTCGACCGGGTGTATGGGGCCAGCCACGATTTCGATGCCGCCGTGCTCGGCGTACCCGGCGATCCGGGGCTGGGATATCTTGCCCCGCTGCTCCAGCTCGCCGGCCTTCCGGCCGATGGAAACACCGATGCCGAGCAGCGTAGCTTTCATGACCAGGTGCCGGTGGCATTCCTCTATCATGCTCGCGGCCTCCAGGGCATGAACCGGCGCGTCCACCACGTGGTCATGGATCTCCGTGGCGAACTGCCGACCGTGGCACAATGGAGTGTGGAATGAACGCGAGGCGTGCCCACGCAGCGGCGCCGGTGCGACTCGATTTCGCCGGCGCGTGGACGGACGTGCCACCATTTTCCGTCCGTGAGGGCGGTGCCGTGGTGTCCGCTGCCATCGACCTCCGTGTCCACGTAAACATCCTGCCGGGCGGTGAGAGCGTCGAACTGATCTCCGAGGACATGGATGTCCGCGAAACACTCGGGCCTGCAGCGTCGCGCGTGCCGCTGATGGCGCATGCCGTCCGGCGCTGGCCGGTGGGCAATGCCACAATCGTCTCCCGCAGTGATGCACCACCCGGGTCGGGACTTGGCACCAGCGGGGCCATGGGCGTCGCCATGGTAGCCGCACTGCATCACGCCCGGGCTGAAACCGTTGACGCCGAGGGCATGGCGCACGAAGCCTGGCAGGTCGAGACGCGCGACGCAGGAATCCCGGGTGGACGGCAGGATCAATGGATGGCAGCGCTGGGCGGCTTCCGCTACCTCGAGTTCCACGATCCTGGCATCCGGACCGAACCGCTGGCGCTCGACACCGCGTTCGCCGCGGAGCTGCAGGACGCCATGGTCCTGTGTTACACCGGAATGTCACGCGTCTCGGGTGGCACCATCGCGCGGGTGATGGCTGCCTACGAACAGGGTGACCGGCATGTGACGGCGGCATTGCGCGGCCTGCGCGACCTCGCGGTCGAGATGCGCGCAGCGTTGCGCGAACGATGCCTCGAGGAAGTCGGGCGCCTCATGGCGCGCAACTGGGATCTCCAGCAGCAACTCGATCCTGCCATGTGCACGGCGGAGATGGCCGCGCTGGAGGCCGCGGTGCGGCGCCGAGGCGCCATTGGAGGGAAAGCTGCCGGCTCGGGCGCGGGCGGCTGCATGTTCTTTCTGGCGCCAGGCAGCCGAGCCGCGGTGGAAGCGGCGGCTCGCGAAAGTGGTGCCAGCGTACTCACGGTGCGGTGGGCCAGGGAGGGAGTTTCAACGTGGTAACGGTGGAAGATCTCGAAGCACGCCGGGAACGGGTCAACCAGTCCGGCGAACTTACGGCGCTGGAGCGGCGGATCAGCCAGCGGGCCGATCGCATCATCAACCAGATGCCAGTGGTACCGGGCGAGAAGGCGCTGATGTCCCGAGTGGGCGGCACGTGCCCGCATGACGGTACGCCCTTCGGCTTTGACCCCTGGTGTGCCGACCGGTGGCAGTGCCCCACGTGCTTCCAGTCCGCCGAAGGCGACTATCACCGCCGTCACTGGGCGCGATACCAGCATCTCTGGATCGCCGAGCAGGCTGCATCCCTCGGGGCCCTCGCCGCGCTGGGCGGACACGACCGGGCCGGCGAGCGCGCCGTCTCGCTGCTCGACGCCTATGCCGGCTACGCCGACTATCCCAACCGGGACAACGTCCTCGGCCCGGCACGACTCTTCTTCTCCACCTATCTCGAGTCCGTCTGGCTCACCAACTGGCTCGCCGCCGCCGTCATGCTGCGCGAGGCGGGACGGCTGCCCGACTCCACGGGCGCCATCGTGGACCAGGTGGCGGATGAAGCCGCCTCGCTCATCGGCGAGTTCAATGAGGGATTCTCCAACCGGCAGGTGTGGCATGACGCCGCGCTGGCCGCGGTCGCCGTCTGGTTCGAGGATGCCGACCTGGCTGAGCGCGCCATCCAGGGCGACAACGGGCTGCTTGCGCTCATGGCGCGCGGCCTTGGTGGCGACGGCATGTGGCACGAGGGCGAGAACTACCATCTCTTTGCGCTGCAAGGGATGCTCACCGGCGTCCGCTGGGCGCGGCTCTGCGGCATGGACCTGCCGGCCGATCCGGCGCTCGCGGCACACCTGTCCGGCGCGCTCCGCGCGCCGCTCATCACCGCCTTGCCGGACGCCACCTTCCCGGCCCGCAAGGACGCGCGCTTCGGGGTGTCGCTGGCGCAGCCCATGTACCTGGAACTCTGGGAAGTTGGCCTCGGCATGCTGAGCGGTCGCGACGGTGCCGACCTCACCGGCATGGCTGACTGGCTCCGCCAGCGCTACCGCGACCCCGCGCCGGCCGCCCGCTTCTTTGATTCCTACCTCTTCGAGGCGGGCGAATCGGCGCCGGCCATGCGTGACCGCACGTCGCTTTCCTGGAATGTCCTCATGGAGGGGCTCGCCGAGCTACCGGAAGAATCCACCTGGACACCGCCGAGCACGCTCATGCCCTCGCAAGGGCTGGCCATCCTGCGCGACGCGCGGCGGTATGCAAGCCTCGAAGCGGGCGCCTGGAGCGGCGGCCATGGCCATCCCGACCGACTGCATCTTTCACTCTACGCGGACGGCATCAACTGGCTCACCGATCCCGGTACCGGCAACTATGTCGATCGTGACCTCTTCTGGTATCGCTCGACGCTGGCACACAATGCGCCGTTGCTCGATGGCAAGGCCCAGCAGGGAGGCGACGCCCACTGTGACGCATTCGAGGCCGGTGAGGCGTGGTCGTGGGTGCGCGGCATCTGGGACGACGTGACCCGCACCATCGTGCTTGGTCCGGCCTATCTGCTTGACGTCGTGCAGCTCGCCAGCGACCGGACGCGGACCATCGAGCTTCCATGGCATCTCGCCGGCGCGCAGATCCCCGCCTCGACCGCACGGCCTGCCGATCTCGATCTCGGCGAATTTGTGGAGGATGTGCGCCAGCTCGCACCCGATGCCGATGGCAGCTGGCGGGTCACGGCCATCGAGCGCAACCAGCCGCTCTCGCTCACCTTTGCCGGCGGTGGCGAACTCCTTGTCGCCACTGGCCCGGGGCTGCCCATTACCGAGCCACCGAGCCCGTCACCCCTGCGAAAGCAGGGGCGAGCCACCGAGGCGTTCCTTCTCCGTCGCGGCAGCGGCAACCACGTGATGCTTGCCACGCTGCTTGCGATGGGGGATCAGCAGGCGCAGGTCTCGATCGAAGGCGGAACGGTGAGCGTGGAGCTCGGTGGCGAGCGCCATGTGCATGCATTGCTGAGCGACGGATGGGAAGTGCAGACCGCAACGGAACGGGTGCGGCTGGGCGGGCGGCTCCTGCGACAGCCTGCGTTCGAGCCGTTGCTCACCCGGGTGCGGAATGATCCGGCCCGCGGGACAGCGCTTCGCGTGCCGGAGCCACCGGCACTCGATGGCTCGATGGAAGGATTCGACGAGAGCGCACCGCTCATGCTCGACCATGACGACCAGTACCGCCGCAGCGAGGACCCGTACCTGGGTCCGGAAGTGTTCAGCGCCCGCGCCAGCATCAATTGGGACGATGACTCGCTCTATGTCGCGGTGGACGTGGTCAAGTCGTCGCCCACTTTCCGGCCTGGCGACGCCACGCCGCTCGACTTTGACAACGACGCAGAAGACATTCACTCCGACGGCCTGCAGCTCTACCTGCAGGATCCCGAGGGAGAGGTCTGGGGCGTGCTGGTCGTGCCGGAGGCGGGCGGGAATTTGCGCATCCATGCTGTCAGCGGCTCGCACGCCGATCCGGAATCGGTGCGCGGGGCATGGACGCTGACCGACGAAGGCTATCGCGTCACCCTCGCCCTCTCGCCTGACTTCTGGTCCGACCTTTCGATGCAGGCCGACGTGCGCTTTGACCTCGCCGTGAACGAGATGCGCGACGAGCGCCAGCGACGGGCCGGCCAGCTGATCTGGAGTGGCGGCGGGGGCTGGGTCTATCTCCGTGGCGATTGGCACGATGCCAGCCGGCTCGGCGTGCTCGACCTGGCATGAACTCTCGCATCCCTGGCTTTACCTCGACTGGCAGCAAGCGCCCGGAAGCACTCTATGGCATGGCGCAGCCGGAAGGCGCGCCGCTCCGGATGGTGCGTGCGTCGGGGTGCCAGGTCATCGGCACTGACGGACGGCAGTACACCGATTTCATCATGGCGCTCGGCGCTGTGGCGCTGGGGTATGCGCACCCTGCCGTCACCGCGGCAGTCGCCCAGGCGGCGGCTGATGGCATAGTGGGGCCGCTCGCTCCCGTGCTGGAGGAACAGGTCGCGTCACACCTGTCACGGTTGCTGCCATGGGCCGAACAGGTGCGATTCCTGAAGACCGGCGCCGAAGCAGTCGCCGCGGCGATCCGGATCGCCCGCGCCCACACCGGGCGCACCCATGTGATTGGGTGCGGTTATCACGGCTGGCTCGATGGGACGCAGGAGCAGGATACCGGCGGCGTGCCCATAGAGATTAGCTCGCTCTTCAGCCGCATTCCCTTCAACGATCCCGAGGCGGCAACACGACGGATCCGCGCCGCCGGTGACCAGCTCGCCGCAGTGATTGTCGAACCGGTCATCGAGGAAGCGCCCTCCCCGGAGTGGCTGGCCGCGCTCCGTCACGAGACACATCGAGTGGGCGCGGTGCTCATCCTTGACGAAATCAAGACGGTCGGGCGAGTGGCTCTGGGCGGTGCCGCAGGACGCTGGGGCGGAGAACCGGACGTTGTGGTGCTCGGGAAGGCAATTGCCAACGGGATGCCGCTCGCGGCCGTGGCGGGACGGCGGGACGTGATGTCGGCGGTGACGAAGACGTGGATCAGTTCCACCCTGGCAACTGAATTCGTCTCCCTCGCCGCCGCCGAGGCGACGCTGCTGGAACTGGAACGTGCGGAAGTGCCTGCGCACATCGAGCGGGTGGGACGAGAACTGCTGGCGGGATTGCATCGGCTGGCAGGGGAGTATCCTGCGCTCCTCCGGCGTGCAGTAGGCCTGCCGGCCATGTGTTTTCTCGAGTTTACGACCGGTGATCGCGGCCGCGACATTGTGGTCGAGGCCGCCAGGCGCGGCCTGCTCTTCAAGCGTTCCGCCTACAACTTTGTCTCGCTGGCGCACGACGAGCGCGCCGTTGCCGACGCGCTCGATGTGCTTGAGGCAGTCCTGCGCGACCTGCGCTAGTTGGAGCTCCCGCCTCCGCTAAACTGCTGCCGGCGCTCCTGCATCAGCCGCTGCGTCTCGGCCTTCTTCCAGCTGTCGTACTTGGGCTTCTGCTCCGGCGTCATGAGGGCGGCGACGCTGGAATCGAAGGACTGGGCGGCGTCCTGAAGCGCCCGTGACTGGGTGCGCGATGCCCGCATGATTTCCATGCCCTGGTCGCGGTTGCCGGCCTGCATGGCCTCGCGGGCCTTGGCACGTTGCGCGGCGACACTGTCACGGAGCGCCTGGGTGGACTTCACGTTGGCGTCCCGGAGCCTGGTGTACTGGGCGGCCTGGTCGCCGGTGAGGCCGAGCGCCTTGGTCAGGACATCGGCGGTGGGAGGAACTTCCATGGCATAGGGGCTCATGTTGGCCATGCGGCCGCCACCCATGCCCCGTCCAGCACCATTCCCCTGCGCCGCAAGTGCGGCCGGGGCGAGCAGTGCCAGGACGGCGAACTGCAGGGAACGCATCTTCATACCAAAACCTCCAAGGGGTTCATACCGGCCCATGCGCGGGCCTGGATCAAATACGCAGCAGGCCGGCGGCGCGTTGACTCGACACCGTTGCCCGACCCGCGCATCTTCCGCCTGTGCTGATCGACGTCCACGTTCACTTCCTGCACGCCCAATCGCCCCGCGGCGACTGGCGGCTGCGCAACGAGAGCCGCATGCGCGCAGCGGCGCGCATTGGGATTACGTGGCAGGTATCGTCCGTCCTGGGCACCTGGGGCGAGCGGTCGCCCATTTACTTCCCCTCGCCGGCGGACGTGACGCTCGCCAACGAGATTCAGCGGCAGATCGTCGTCCAGTATCCCCATCAGGTCCGCGGCTACGTGGTCGTCAATCCCAATTTCATCGAGCACGGCCTGTCTGAAATGATCCGGGGCAAGGCAGGCGGCATGATCGGCCTCAAGCTGGCGGCCAGCCGCCGGGCCGACGACCCATTGCTCGATCCCTTCTGCGAGGCGGCGGCGCAGCATGGCTTTCCGGTGCTCCAGCACGTCTGGCAGCATCGCCGACGCGAGTATCCCGGCCAGGAGGCGTCCGACGCCGTGGAACTTTGCCGCCTGGCGCGCCGGCACCCAGGGGTCGCGTTTATCCTCGCGCACATCGGCGGCGGCGGCGATTGGCTGCATTCCCTGCGCGAGGTGCGCCGGGTACCCAATGTCTTCGTGGACCTGTCGGGAAGCGGGGTTGACGGCGGCATGCTGGAGCAGTGCCTGGATGCGGTGGGTGCCGAGCGGCTCCTCTGGGGCACCGACCTGACCATGGACACGGGGCTGGCCAAGCTGCGATACCTCGAGCGCCTGATGGATGCCGAAGCGTTCGACTGCGTCCGGTACCGCAACGCTGCCTCGATTTTCCCCGCCGGCAGCTTCCCGGAGACGTGATGCGAATCGACGTGAACACTTCGGTCGGGTCGTATCCCTGGCGCCGGGTGCCGGGTACGTCGCCGGACGCCCTGCGCGCGGCCATGGACCGCGCCGGGATCGACGCCGCCTGGGTGTTTCACCTCCCCGGCATAGCGTGGCGTGATCCGATGGAGGGAAACCGCTGGCTGCTCGATGCGTGCTCACATGAGCCCCGGTTTATGCCGGTACCCGCCATCCATCCGGGTTTGCCGGACTGGGAGCGTGAGCTGGAAGGTCTGCAGCAGGCAGCGGTGAGAATTGTGCGAGCGGATGCCCCTTGGTACGGCCTGGCGCCGGCAGGGCCCGAAATGCGGTCCCTGGCCCGGGCAACAGCGAGCCTTGGGCTCCCGCTCATGATGGCAGTGCGATTCGAGGATGGCCGCCAGCGGCATCCACTGGATCGAGCCGAGGAACTGCCAGCCGCCGCGGTTCGCACCCTGATGCGTGAGGATCCCCGTGTTCGACTCGTGATCACCCACGCTGACCGGTCCTTTATCGAGGAAGTGCATTTCGGCTCAACACCCGACGAGTCCAGCCGGATCTGGTGGGACATCTCCTGGGTATGGGGCCCGCCGGAAGATCATCTCGCGCTCTTGCTCGAGACCATCGGTCCGGCGCACTTCCTCCTGGGCAGCGGCCAGCCACTGCGACTGGCCGAGACGCCGCTGGCCCGTCTCGACCTGCTGGACCTGAGCGACGATGATCGTTCGCGGATCGAGTCGGGTAACGCGCTCGCCCTGCTGGCACGGTCATGATGGAAGGTGTCGCCACACGGCTTTCACGCGGCGTAATCGCCGCCGTGCCGGTGCCGTTCAGCGGCACAAGCATCAACGAAGCCGCCCAGCGCCGCTATGCGGAGAGCATGCAGCAGGAATCATTGGCCGGCGTCGCGGTATGGGCGCACACCGGACGTGGACCACATCTCTCCCCCGAGCAGCGACGAACCGTGCTGGAGACCTGGCGCGAACTGCTGCCTGACAAGGTGATCGTGGCAGGCGCGCACGACATAGGCTCCGCCATCGATGCTCGGCGGCGCAGCGCCGATGCGCTCCTCATTCATCCGGTGGCCGATGATCCCCTGCGCCACCACGACCGGCTGAGCCGGGAGCTTCCCGGCATTGTCTTCTGGCTGTACCAGGCGGCCGGCGGTGTCGCGTACGACGATGCCACGCTGCACGCGCTCCTCGACTTGCCCCACATCATCGGCATCAAGATCGCCACGCTTGACTCGGTCATGACGTTCCAGCGGCTGGTGCAGCTGGTACGCCAGCATCCCGGGAAGCTCATCATCACCGGTGAGGACCGCTTCCTTGGCTACTCCATCATCGCTGGCGCCGACGCCGCGCTGATCGGCATGGCAGCCGCGGTACCGGCGCTGTCGGCGGAACTCTTCAATGCCGAGGGTGCGGGAGATCATGCGCGCTTCCTCGCGCTCACACGCGCGGCGGACGCGTTCGCCGGGGAGACATTCTGCCAGCCGATGGAGGGCTACATCCAGCGGATGCTGTGGGCCGCGGCCGCGGAGGGTCGCCTGCCAGCCGACGCATGTGACGACCCGTGGGGACCACGCCTCGACGCCGGGCAGCGGAATCGAGTCGTGCAGGCGGTGCGGGATGCGCAGTCGGCTCTCGGGTGATTTCGAGCGATTCGGCCGTGAGCTGCCCGCCGACTGGGCGGCGCATGTGCGCGAACAATACCGCATCGACCTGACCGCTTCCTACCTCGGCGCCTCCCTTCCGCATCCGATCGGCAAGGCATCCGGTCAGCTTTCGCTCAACACCCGGCAGCTCGAGCAGGACCGCGAGGCGGGCATCGCGTTTGTCGTGCTCAAGACCGTGATCGGTGAGCGCGATGATGGCAGCCGCACCATGGGGGCATGGGCCACCGACGTGACCCGCATGCAGGTGGAACGGCGCGACGAGCCGGATGGCCGCAGCGGGTGGACCGTGACGTGGAAGGGGAGGGGGTGGGCCGGTACGCTCGCCAACTACGCGGAACTGGTGCGAGCCGGCCGGGACATGACCCGCGCCGGCGGGCCGCTGGTCGTGCCGTCGGCAAAGCTGCACCTGCCCGTGGGTGACGAGCCGTTCGACGCTGGAGAGTACCGGCATACGCTTCGCGCGCTGCAGCGAGCCTGGGGCGAGGGCACGATGCTGCTCGAGAAGGACTTTTCGCCCACGCTCGCCGGTGACTCCCGCGCCGATGAGCAGGAAACCATCCTCCGCTGGGTACGCCAGGTGCCGCAGGAGGTTCGCAGCCATGCAAGTGGGCCGCTCCGGCTTTCACTCAAGCTCATGAACGCACGCTTCGATGACGCTTTCCAGGGCGCAATGCTCGACGCAGCCGCTGGTGCGGATGGCGTCACCGTCTTCAATCGCCTGTGGGATCCGGAAGCGCAGGTCGCGTACGGGGGGTGGGCGCTCTCGGACCGCAATCTCCGCGTGCTGGACCAGGCGGGTCGCGGTGGTCCGGAACGGTCGGGCACGGGCAACATCTGCTCCGGTCGGCAGATTGTTGCCTATGCCCGGTGCGGTTGTACATCGATGCAGCTTCATACCGCGTTCCAGTGGCCGCTCAGCGCCTACCTTGCCAGCGCCGGCAGCCGCAGCCAGCGCACCGTGCACGCGCTGGTCTTTGGTCCGGAGGAAGGATTGATCGCGTCCATGCTCGACCTGGAAGCTGCCGGCCTTCTGGAACGGCGCAGTGGCGAGCTGCATTTCAGTGATCTGTGCACCAGGAA
>DASSOW010000026.1:0-6399 GCA_035700175.1 Gemmatimonadales bacterium
CCGGCTATATCCTCTCCAACGTCATCATCATGCCCATCCTGGGCACCTTGGCCGAACACCTCGGCCGCAAGCGGATGTACCAGGGGGCGGTCATCCTGTTCACGGTCGCCTCCATGCTCTGCGGGGTGGCCCGGAGCCTCGAGGTGATGGTCGCCTTCCGCGTGATCCAGGGGATGGGCGGCGGCGTCCTGATGACGGTCTCCCAGGCCATCCTGCGGGAGAGCTTTCCCACGGAAGAGCAGGGCATGGCCATGGGCGTCTACGGCATGGGCGTGGTCATCGCTCCAGCTGTCGGCCCGACGCTTGGCGGCTGGCTCACCGACTCGTACAGCTGGCCATGGGTGTTCTATATCAACCTGCCGATCGGCATCCTGAATTTCTTCCTGGTGCAGAAATTCATTCACGATCCGCCGTTTCTCGAGCGCAAGAAGGGCGGCATGGACTGGACCGGGATTGCCCTGTTGGCCGTGGGGCTCGGTGCGCTGCAGCTCATGCTGGAAAAGGGCGAATCGAAGGACTGGTTTGATTCCCGCCTCATCGTGAGCCTCGCGGTGCTTGCGGCTGCAGGGCTCCTGGTCTTCATCTGGCACGAGCTGCGCGCCGAGCGGCCGGCGGTGGACCTGAGCCTGCTGAAGAACGGGCCGTTCACCGCGGCAACGGCTGTCGGCGGCATCCTGGGCCTCGGCCTCTACGCGAGCCTCTTCATTCTCCCGCTCTTCCTGCAGACCATCCTGGGCTACAGCGCGTTCGAATCCGGGCTCGCGCTGATGCCGCGCAGTCTCGCCATGGCGGTCGGCATGCCGCTGGCGGGGCGGCTCTACAACCGGCTCGGTCCCCGGATCATGGTCCTGGTCGGGTTGCTGGTGAGCACGTATTCATTCTGGGATCTCTCCCGCATGACGTCTGTCAGCGGATTCTGGGACATTTTCTGGCCCCAGGTGTGGCAGGGACTCGGCTTCAGCCTGTTGTTCGTACCCCTCAGTACTGCCGCCCTCGCCACCATCGAGAAGCGGCGGCTGACCGCCGCCACCGGCCTGTACAACGTGGTGCGCCAGGTGGCCGGTAGCGTTGGCATCGCGATTGCTGCAACCGAGGTGTCGCGTGGGACGAGCCGCTATTTCGCGGTCCTCACCAGCCATGTCACTGCCTTCGATGCTACGGCCCGGCATTGGCTTAGCGGCGTGACCGCAGCCATGCAGCACTTCGGCGCCTCGGCCGGCGAAGCCCGGCAGCGGGCACTGGCCATCCTCCACCAGACCATCCAGCAGCAGGCCGCGGTGCTCTCCTACGACCGGGTGCTCTATCTCATCGCCATCCTGTTCGCGCTGGCCTTCCCGCTGGCACTACTCCTGCGGCGCGGCGAGGGTGGCGGCGAGGTCGTAATTGCCGAATAGGCCCTTTACCCGATGCCCCGGGCACCGTATAGTGAATGGTCCTGCCGTCATAGTTTCGTGGTGATTGCCATATCCTCTGCCCGAGGGGTCTCGATGGACTCCACGATTCGCGAAGCACGCCTCAGAGCCGAGTACGCGCACCTGTATCCTCCGGTGCAACCGGGCGTCTGGACACCGGCGGCCGAGGTGGGCGCGCGCATGCTGTTCTGGCATTTGCAGCTCACCGGCACCGTGGTGCTCGGCGACCGACTGCTCGATACCCGTCACTTCGAGTTCCGGGGCGGCTGGTCGCGAGGCGATACCTCGGATCTCCGCACCCGCGCCGGCGATCCCGACGCCGCGGAACCTCGCAGGCAGCGGACGGCCTGATTCACTGCTAGATTTGCTTGGTCATTGTGCGCTCAGCGCGTAGCGCTTGGCGCTGAGCGTCGATTCCAGGAGCCCCAATGCCAGACGAAACTCCGCCCTCCCTCAAGCCCATCTCACCGGCGCGGGTTGCCGAGGAGCTGGAACGGCTGTCTTCCCGCCGAGCCAACGGCGAGATCAAGCCCGACGAGTATGAACATCGCTTCGCGCGCATGATCTCGGAGCTGCGTGACCGCCGCATTGATGGCAACCGCGCCGACATCATGGCCGCCATCGATCCGCTGCACCAGAAGGGACTCGTCTCTGACGCCGACTATCGGCGGCTCCTGGCGCAGCTGGGTATCGTGTGACATGACTCCAGGCCTCGCGCCGATCGGAATGTCGGTCCGCGCCTCCGATGGCCTGGTGCTCAAGGGTGAGCTCCGCTATCCCGATGGTTCCCCCGGCCAGCGCTGGCCCCTTGCCGTGCTGGCCCACCAGTATCCCACCGATCGCCATTCCTTCCAGCCGCTGATCACCGACCTGCTGGCGCTTGGCGTGGCTACGCTCGCCTTCGACGAGCGGGGTCACGGCGAATCCATCGTCGGTCCCGAGGGTCCGGTGGTGGCGGACACGCCGAGTGACTTCTCGCCCAATGCCTTCGGGGACGCCTTCATGGCGAGCGCCGGCGAGATCTCCTTCTTCCGCATCGCCGATGACATCATCCGGGTCGCGGCCTGGGGCGCTTCGCAGAATTACGTCTCCGACGCGCTGATCCTGGTGGGCGCGAGCGTCGGCGGCACGGGAGTGCTCCTGGCGGCACCACGAGTGCCTCGGCTCCGCGGCGTGGTGACCCTGGGCGCGGCCGGGGCGCTGGCGCATGGGGCGGACGCGGTGGACCGGATCCGCGCTTCGCTCGCCAGCGGTGCGTGGCCCGCGCTGCTCACGTCATCAGAGCACGACTCGTTTGACGGGGCCCGGAACATCCGCGAGTGGAGTGAGGGCCTTCCGCATGTCATGGCGCGCATCACCCCCGGCGCCGGGCATGCGATGGCGATCTATTACGATGTGCGGGATGATGTGCGGGACTTCGTGAAGAACTGCCTGGCATAGGGCATGGGGCATGGGGCTTGTGATGCCCTGCGCCCCACGCCCCACGCCCCCTTATATTTCCCCCATGGCAACAATCACTCGGCGCCAGACGCCCACCGTGGATGTCGGTGGCGTACGCCTCGGCTCGTGCCACCCCGTCGTGGTGCAATCCATGACCAACACCGACACCGCCGACGTGGCGGCGACGGTGGCGCAGGTGGCGGCACTTGCCCGGGCGGGCAGTGAACTGGTGCGTGTGACGGTCAACAACGATGAAGCCGCGGCGGCGGTCCCGGCGATCGTGGCTGGGCTCGCTGACCTGGGTTTCGCCGTACCGATCATCGGCGACTTTCACTACAACGGCCACCTGCTGCTCACCCGCTATCCCGACTGTGCCCGCTCGCTCGCCAAGTACCGCATCAATCCCGGCAATGTCGGCGGGAAGCGCCAGGACGAGCACTTCCGCGCCATCCTCGAGGTGGCGCTGCGCTTCGAGAAGCCGGTTCGCATCGGCGTCAACTGGGGCTCCCTCGACCAGAACCTCCTCACGGAGATGATGGACGCCAATGCACGGAGTACGACGCCCCGCGACGCGCGCGACGTGACCATGGACGCCATGGTCCAGAGCGCGCTGCAGAGCGCGGCCTTCGCCGAGTCGGTGGGCATGCCGCATGACCGGATCATCCTCAGCGCCAAGGTGAGCGGGGTGCAGGACCTGGTGGACGTGTACCGGATGCTCGCCGCGCGCTGCGACTATCCCCTCCACCTCGGGCTCACCGAGGCGGGCCTCGGCATGAAGGGTACGGTGGCGAGCACCGCGGGCCTCTCGATCCTGCTGCAGGAGGGAATCGGCGATACCATCCGGGTCTCCCTCACGCCGGCACCGGGTGGCGATCGCACCGAGGAGGTGCAGGTGGCCCAGCAAGTGCTGCAGAGCCTGGGACTCCGCAGCTTCATGCCCCAGGTCACCAGCTGCCCCGGGTGCGGCCGCACCACCAGCACGTTCTTCCAGCAGATGGCCATGGATATCCAGACGTATCTCAGGGAGAAAATGCCGGTCTGGCGCGCGGAGCGTCCGGGCGTCGAGGAACTGAAAGTGGCCGTCATGGGTTGCGTGGTGAACGGGCCCGGCGAGTCCAAGCACGCCAATATTGGCATCTCCCTTCCCGGGACGTTTGAAGAGCCCAAGGCGCCTGTGTTCGTCGATGGCCGGCTGGTCGTCACCCTCCGCGGCGACAACATCGTGCCGGAATTCCTGGTGATTCTCGAGGACTACGTGGCAAGGCGATACCAGCGTGGTGAGGCAGGCGCAGCAATGGCGGGTGCGGCACCACGATGAGACGGATTCCGGCCCTCCTGCTCGCCTTGTTCGGCCTGCTCGCCCTGCCCAACCTGGCGCAGGCCCAGGACGAAGCCGGCATCGCGGTGGGCGACACGCTGGCGCCATTGGTTATCCACGACCTTGATGGCAAGGACGTAGATCTCGCCACTGTCATCGGCCGGAAGCCGGTGCTGATCGAGTTCTGGGCGTCGTGGTGTACGTCGTGCGCCGCCATGCTTCCGCGGCTCAAGGCCGCCCACCAGGAATTCGGCGACGATGTCACGTTTGTCGGCATCAACGTGACGGTGGGAGACTCGCGCGAAAAGGCGCGGCAGTACGTGGAGCGCGAGGCGCCGCCGTTTCAGGTGCTTTACGACGACGCCGGTACCGCTGCCGGGGCATGGGATCCCCCGGCTACATCGTTCATCATCATTGCCGACCGGGCTGGGCAGGTGGTCTACACGGGCGTGGGTGGCACCCAGAACCTGACGCCGGCGCTCGAAGCGGCGAGCGGCCGCTGAACATCAGTCACACGAGGAGAACATGACACTGACGTGGACCAGTCTGCTGGCAGGCGCTGCGCTTGCCGTGACCATACCGGCGCCCGCAGCAGCGCAGGCCGGGACGCAGGACAAGGGGCCGCCGACGGCCATGGTGGTGAGCGGCCCTGACGTGGGCCAGTCGGCGCCGGACTTCCGGCTGCCCTGGGCCACCCGCGATTCGATTGGCGGAGTCGACAGCGACTTCATGCTCAAGAACCAGCGCGGCAAGACCGTCGTCCTGGCGTTCTATCCCAAGGATTTTACCAGCGGCTGCACCGCGGAGATGCAACAGTTCACCGACCGCTTCTCCGAGATGTTCGGTGACAACGTCGTGCTGGTGGGGATCAGCGTCGATTCTGTCGAGTCGCACCAGCGCTTTGCCCAGAGCATCGGGATGCCCTTCGCGCTGCTCAGCGACCCGAGCCAGGTGGTGGCGCGGCGCTATGGCAGCGCCGGCAGCGGCGGCTACAACCGTCGCACCGTCTATGTCATCAATCCCCAGGGTCGGGTGACGTACCGGAACATGCAGTTCGGGGCGCTGGACCCGAAGGCATATGACGCGCTGAAGAAGGCGGTCGCGGAGGCCCGACAAGGGTGACTCTCCGGGACCGCCCGAGCGGCAGGCGGTGGCAGGGCAGGGCGGCGGCGCTGAGCATGGCGCTGCTGGCCCTGCCCTCATTTTTGGCGGCCCAGACCACCTATTGGAACCTGCTCGGCCTTGAGACGGGCTTCTGCGTGGAGTTTCTGATCGCCCCCGACCTGCTGGCCCGCACGCCCTTTCGGGGGCTTGGCGCGGCCACTGCGGCCGCGGCAGGGCCGCTCAGTCCGGTCGTAAGCCGGGTGGTGGCCGGCGCCGACTCGCTCCGTGCCTGGTACCCCTCGTCACTCTGCGTGCTCCAGGCCGATTCCAGCAGGACCGGCGGCGACACCCAGCAGCACGACGATCGCCCTGTGACGGTCGTCGTCTGGCAGGTGTCGGCCCCCGACAGCTCGCCCGCGCCCGCGGTGCTCTTTGCCTCCGAGAACCGGCTGCGGGGAGCCGCCGACCTCTCTTCCAGCGCCGAGGTGCCGGCGCTGGACGGAACGCTGGACGTGGACGAGGTCACGGGTGAGCGGCTGGTGACCGCCCGGATCGATCGTACCCAGCTGGCCTGGGATGGGGAGGTGCTTTCGGATACGGTCGCCACCGGCGACGTCAGTGCCTCCTGGCGTCTGGTGGGGATCGCACCCTACTGGCAGGTGGAGTTTCATGCGTCCCCCTCGGCACGGCGACGCCCGAACGGCAGCCTCCGGGTCTGGGGCGAGGGACTTCTCGCCGAGGTGCTCCTGCGGTCACCGGTGCGCTGGATCCCGGAATACTGGACCGGCGGATCGGTACACTTCACGTTCACTCGCGGACTGTGAACACGGCAATGTGGATGGCGACCAAGGCGACCTCAGCGCTGTGGAAAGCGTGGAAAAGCGGCGTTGGTGGCGTCACTCAGCGACACTGACGACAGTGTCGAAGGCCAAGATCTTGGTCGAAACAGAAAGCCATAAGCATTAGGTAATCAGCAGTTTAAGTCCAGTGACCTCGCCCGGTATGTAAGGTGGTGTGATCCGGGCGGCGCGGCTCGGGGCCAGAGGGCTCAGCCGCCGAGCCTGGTTTTCCACACGTCGTCATTCCTGCACAAACTTCGCACAGTCGCTGGCCTGACAGGTGTGG